>JANOOU010000310.1:0-6175 GCA_031421475.1 Gammaproteobacteria bacterium
ACGGCGTCGCAAGGACGCCATACCGCCATATTCGGAATCATGCGCAGTGTTGGAATTTGTTCAACCGCCTGATGTGTCGGGCCGTCTTCACCCAAACCAATGGAGTCATGGGTATAAACAAATATGCTCTGAATTTTCATCAGGGCCGTCATACGCAAGGCATTGCGTGCGTATTCCGAGAACATCAAAAAGGTTGCGCCAAACGGAATAAAACCACCGTGCAAGGCAATGCCGTTCATCATGGCTGACATACCAAATTCGCGAACACCATAATTGACGTAGTTAGCATTCGGTTTGTCGGCACGCATCGGTTTGTGGCCTGTCCATTCCGTCAGATTTGAACAACCCAGATCCGCCGAGCCACCAAAGATTTCGGGTAGTGCTGCAGCATAAGCTTCGATAGAAGCCAGTGACGCCTGACGGGTTGCCGGGCTCTTGGCTTCGCTATTGACTTTGGCAATGTAGGCAGCCGATTTTTTAGACCAGTCAGTCGGTAATTTGCCGGTCATGCGGCGCTCGAATTCAGCAGCCAGTGCCGGGTTCGCAGCCTTGTATTCAGCAAATTTTTTGTTCCAGGTATTTTCTGCAGCCGTACCTTTGTCTTTTCCATTCCAGCCAGCGTAAATATCTTTCGGCACTTCGAATGCGGCATGTGGCCAACCCAGGGCTTTCTTGGTGAGCTCAATTTCTTCCTGACCCAGGGGTGCACCGTGGCAAGAGTGTGAGCCAGCCTTGTTAGGCGAGCCAAAACCAATCGTGGTTTTGCAGCAAATCATGGTGGGTTTGGTAGTCATAGCCTTGGCGGCTTCGATCGCCTTTTGCACAGCAGCCGCATCATGGCCATCAATGGAAATCACTTGCCAGCCGTAGGCTTCAAATCGCTTGGGCGTGTTATCGGTAAACCAGCCTTCAACGTGGCCGTCGATCGAAATGCCATTGTCATCCCAGAACGCAATCAGCTTGCCCAGACCCAGCGTACCGGCCAGTGAACAGGCTTCATGAGAAATACCTTCCATCAAACAGCCATCACCCAGGAATACATAAGTGTGATGATTAACAACTTCGAGGCCCGGCTTGTTAAATTCAGCGGCCAGTGCACGTTCGGCAATCGCCATGCCCACAGCATTGGTGATGCCCTGACCCAGCGGACCGGTGGTAGTTTCTACACCCGGTGCATAACCGTACTCGGGATGGCCTGGTGTCTTTGAATGCAGCTGACGGAAGTTTTTCAGGTCTTCGATCGTCAATGCATAACCGGTCAAATGCAGTAATGAATAAATCAGCATCGAACCGTGGCCGTTGGACAATACAAAACGGTCGCGGTCATACCAGCCGGGATTGGCCGGGTTGTGCTTCATATGATCATTCCACAATACTTCAGCAATATCAGCCATACCCATCGGCGCGCCGGGGTGGCCGGAATTAGCCTTCTGTACTGCATCCATACTCAGGGCACGGATCGCATTGGCAAGCTCTCTGCGTGAAGCCATAGTTTTTTCTCCAAATCAAAGTTTTAAAATCACACACCGCGTCCAGCCATGGCTGCAACGCGATAATTGTTAATCATTCGTCCTGGGATACATCAGGCCGGGATACATCAGAGTAAAAGCGGTGAGCATAAGGCACACGCTATTCTCTATTACGGGCGTTTTTGTCCGGCCAGGGTTTCCGTTATCAACCCACCCCAGCAAAGGGGCGTCATTTTCCCTTACTTGTTCCGTTTCAGCAACCATACACCGAGTGCAGGGCCGACGATTCGATCACCCCGGACAGGGCCTGTTTGTCGCACAACCCATCTCACATAGTGGTAAAGACAAAAAAACAGCTGGTCAATCAGTTGCTTAACGTCGGTTAAAGCCACCAAACTCCGGCCCGATTCCGTATCTGAACCCACTTATTGTTTATGCCTGAATCAAAAAAATCGGCTCAACCAGCCACCCTGTCAGGCTTCCCTCCATTTAATAGAGCAACCCATACTGGGAATCTGCTCTGCCGGGCCCTGGCCGGTTTTTGCGACCAGCGACATAGCGTTAAAAAGGTCCCGGCTGACATCAGCCGCAGCCGTTTCCTTGCGGCTGACATCTAACCGACCACGGTACTGCAACTGCAAATCGGCGTTGTAACCAAAAAAATCCGGGGTACACACCGCACCATAGGCTTTGGCGATAGCCTGGGTTTCATCAAACAAATACGGAAAATCAAAACCCCATTCCTTTGATATGCGCTTCATGTTTTCGAAGGAGTCATCCGGGTAGTTGACGACGTCGTTGGACATAATGCCGACACTATTAATACCCAACACCTTCAACTCGTTCACATCACGCACGATACGTTCACGTATGGCTTTAACATAAGGGCAGTGGTTACAAATAAACATTACCAGCAAACCGTTCTTGCCCTTGCACTGTTGCAAACTCCAGGTTTTGCCATCAACACCCGGCAAGGAAAACTCAATAGCGGCTAAACCAAAATCACAAATGGGTGTCTGAAGACTGATCATGCGGGCCTCCTGATTGTTAAGGACGTGACTGCGGGGTGCGACATTGCCACGACTGGCGTTTGATTTCAAACCCGGCATACCGCATATCTCCGAAGATCGCAGGGACGATGATGACAAACCCGGAGCTTTATAGAAATACTTTATAATGCGTATGGCTCGCACAAAGTACGCATGCTAAAATATGTAGTTCAGTTTTTCAGCATTACGGCTTCGCAAAGGCGACTATGAGCGACGATCAACAAACTCCCACCCCCAGTGCCCCCTCGCAACTTAAAGACCTGATTGCCAAAGGCAAGGAACAAGGCTTCCTCACCTACGCTGAGGTGAACGATCACCTGCCTGAAGAAATCGTCGATCCGGAACAGGTCGAAGACATTATCAACATGATCAATGACATGGGTATACCGGTGCACGAAGTTGCACCCGATACCGAGTCATTGGTACTCAGCGATGCCAGCGCCACCGACGATAACGCCGCCGAAGAAGCCGCTGCCGCACTGGCCTCCATTGAAAGTGAACTCGGCCGCACCACCGACCCAGTGCGCATGTATATGCGTGAAATGGGCAGCGTTGAGTTGCTAACACGCGAAGGCGAAATCGTAATCGCCAAGCGCATTGAAGAAGGCCTGAAGCAAGTGATTATTGCCCTGGCCACCAATCCGCGTTCGGTGCGGCAGGTTTTAAACACCTATGAACAGCTGGTGTTGGGCGAAGGCCGTTTAACCGATCTCATCAATGGCTTCCATGTTGAAGGCGAAGATGAAATCGCGATTCCTGTTCCTCATCAAAATGCCACGGCGGCAGCCGAAACCGAAGACGCAGCTGATGAAGCTGCCGATGATGTTGATGGTGATGATGAAGCTGAAACACTGGTTGAAGAAGATACCGGCCCAACCATGGAAGAAGCCAAAGTCTATTTCGATGCGCTGCACGCTGCCTACGACAAGGTGATAGCTCATCGGAAAAGAAAAATAAAAAAGCCTCCGTCAAGGCGCGCGAAGAAATGTCCAATGCGTTCATGGAATTCAAATTCCTGCCCAGTATTATTCTGGCTTTGACACGCGATTTACGCGTAACGGTTGATCGCGTGCGCATGCTGGAACGTTTAATTCTAAATTTATGCGTAAACCGTGCGCATATGCCGCGCAAAATCATGATTTCATCGTTCCCGGAAAACGAAACCAATCTGAAATGGATAGACCAGTATTTAACCGGACACGAATACTCAGCCGCATTGGCCGAAGTAGCGATTGACATCAAACACAATCAAACCAAGCTCGCCATTCTGGAACGGGAATTTGGCCTGAACATTGGCGACATCAAGGAAATCAATCGCAAAATGTCGATCGGCGAAGCCAAGGCCCGTCGCGCCAAAAAAGAAATGGTAGAAGCCAATTTACGTTTGGTGATTTCTATTGCCAAAAAATACACCAACCGTGGTTTGCAGTTCCTCGATTTGATTCAGGAAGGCAACATCGGCTTGATGAAGGCTGTTGACAAATTTGAATATCGCCGTGGTTACAAGTTTTCAACTTACGCCACCTGGTGGATTCGACAGGCCATCACCCGCTCCATTGCCGACCAGGCACGCACCATTCGTATTCCGGTGCACATGATTGAGACCATCAACAAACTCAATCGTATTTTCCGTCAAATGTTGCAAGAGATGGGCCGCGAACCCACACCGGAAGAACTGGCAATAAAAATGGACATGCCGGAAGACAAAATTCGCAAGGTGTTAAAAATCGCCAAAGAACCGATCTCCATGGAAACACCGATTGGTGATGATGAAGATTCACATCTGGGTGATTTTATCGAAGACACCAATGTATTGTCGCCGGTTGAATCCGCCACATCGGAATCACTGCGCGAATCCACACGTGAAATTCTCTCCACCCTGACACCACGCGAAGCCAAGGTGTTACGTATGCGTTTTGGTATTGATATGAATACCGACCATACACTTGAAGAAGTGGGCAAACAGTTTGATGTGACACGTGAGCGCATTCGTCAGATCGAAGCCAAGGCATTGCGTAAACTGCGCCATCCTTCACGCGCCGAACATTTGCGCAGTTTTATTGGTGAAGAATAATCCAGTAAAAACACTTGTTGAAATTTTCTCGCTGCCTATAATGCAGCTTCCCCATTGAGCCACCGCAAGGTGGCTCATCGCTACACGGGCCTTTAGCTCAGTTGGTTAGAGCAGTGGACTCATAATCCATTGGTCCTAGGTTCAAGTCCTAGAAGGCCCACCATTTTTTTCTTCGTATAAAATTCTTCGCAAGCATTCATCCATGAAGCAACCGTCCAGCCCAACATCCATGTTGGGCACTACGCAAGCTGCGTTTGCTTTGCCCGTTACCTGTCACGTATCTCGGACATATCATCGCTATACTTTTGAAGGTATGCATTATGATCAAGAACTAGTCACGCAAAAATTGTTTGGCGCCGACAACGCGTGATCCCAGACTCGGTACTCGATCGACGACATCAGCGACCAGGTGATACCGCTTTACTTATAACCGCGCACACTGCGCCCGCTTTATCTCTCCAGTACGGCGATTCTACTGCGCAGCGCTTCCACCTCTTCCAGCAACTCCAGCGCCAATGCTGCACCGGCAAGATTAAGACCGAGATCTGATTCTAATCTTTGAACAATGCGCACGCGGCGCAAACAATAACCAGCGAAGTGCCAACGCGTTTGATCCGCGCCTACAGGCTCAATCACGCCTTCTTCCACTAGCGCCAATATCCATTCGGCAGGCTTGCCACAAGCGCGACTTAATTCACCCAACGTAAACTCGGTGGCGTCTTCAACAATAATGCCGGTTAATATGGTTTGATTGCTCATGTTCTATACCCCCATCTCTGCACGTGGATTGAACGCCAGTTTGATTGCCATGTCCTGATAAACCTGCTTCGCCGGCTCCGTATTGGCAGGTGGCGCCACCACACTCAGGGTCACATAAATATCACCCGCCGGATTACCGGGAATACCTCGCCCTTTAAGGCGCAATTTGCTGCCACTGTTTGATCCCGCCGGAATTTTAAGATCGACGGTGCCATCTGGCGTTGGTGCTTTAACATTTGCGCCAAGCGCCACTTCCCACGGTGCCACCGGTAGTTGCATATGCAGGTCACGTCCTTCTACACGATAATAACGATGCGGCTTGAAATGAATCTCCAGATAAAGATCACCTGCTGTGCCTTCACCCATGCCGGGTAAACCCTGGCCGGCGAGACGTATCAGTTGGCCCTCTTTAACACCTTTGGGAATTTTCACATTTAACGTACGATTAGTGAGTTGCATCTGGCCATGTGCATCCAGCCCTGGCGATTGAAGAGTGATGCCACGGGTTGCGCCCTGAAATGCATCGTCTAGATCCACCACAACTTTAGCGTGATGATCTTCGCCACGCGCCTTAAACTGAGAGCTGCGGTTTGCGTGTCCCCCATGAAACTGCTGGCCAAACAACTGTTCAAAAAAATCACTAAAACCGGCTTCAGTGCCGGTAAATCCACCACCACTAAACTCAAAGCCCGAATCCCAGTCTGGCGGCGGTTTAAATTCTTGCCCGACTTTATAATTGGCGCCAAGATGATCATAAGCGGCGCGCTTTTCCGGATCTTTAAGCACTTCATAAGCCTCCCCCACTTCCTTGAAGCTGGCCTCAG
>JANOOU010000311.1:0-3720 GCA_031421475.1 Gammaproteobacteria bacterium
GACAATTTATACGACATGGTTTTGCAACAGGTTGAAGAACCTTTGCTGCGTTTGGTTATGTCGTATGTCGATGGCAACCAATCCAAAGCCGCAGAATGTCTGGGCCTGAACCGCGGCACCCTGCGCAAAAAATTGCAGACCTATAACCTGCTGAAATAATCTCAAGCACACACCTGCGGAACATCAATATGAGTAATCAAAACCTCAGCCCGGTTAAACGGGCTCTGATCAGTGTTTCTGACAAAAGTGGCATCGTTGAATTGTGCCAGGACTTGCATGCTGCCGGCGTCGAAATTATTTCCACGGGTGGCACCGCAAAACTGCTGGCGGAAAAAAATATTCCGGTAATCGAAGTATCGAAACACACCGGCTTTCCAGAAATGATGGATGGCCGCGTTAAAACCCTGCATCCTAAAATTCACGGCGGCATACTCGGCCGTCGCGGCCTGGATGATGCAGTGATGCAACAACATGGCATAACACCGATTGATCTGGTGGTGGTTAATCTGTATCCCTTTGAAGCCGCTGTTGCCAAAGAAAATTGCTCGCTGGAAGACGCCATTGAAAACATCGACATCGGTGGCCCAGCGATGGTACGCGCCACCGCAAAAAATTACGCTTATGTAACCATTGTCGTTAACCCTGACGATTACTCACGTGTAATGACAGAAATAAAATCCGGTGGCATCACCGCTGCTACACGTTTTGATCTGGCTATTAAAGCGTTTGAACACACTGCAAAATACGATGGTTTGATCGCCAATTATTTAGGCCGCCTTCAAAGTGATGGCAGCAAGGTTGATTTTCCACGCACGTTTAATCTGCAATTCGAAAAAGTGCAGGAAATGCGTTACGGTGAAAACCCGCATCAAAAAGCGGCATTCTATAAAGAAGCCCGGCCTCCTGAGGTTTCCGTTGCTACCGCCAAACAGATTCAGGGCAAGGAATTATCGTACAACAATATGGCCGATACCGATGCCGCACTGGAATGCGTCAAAACATTTGATGACATTGCCTGCGTTATTGTGAAACATGCCAACCCCTGCGGTGTCGCCATCGGCAACAGCGTGATGCAGGCTTACGATCTGGCCTACAAAACCGATCCCACGTCAGCATTCGGCGGCATCATCGCATTTAACCGCGCACTTGATAGAGATGTGGCGGCTGAAATTATCAAACGCCAATTTGTAGAAGTGATCATTGCACCCTCGGTCACCGACGCTGCAAAATCTGTTTTAAAAGATAAAGCCAATGTGCGTGTACTGGAATGCGGCCAATGGGGAAAACCGGTTCCAGGACTAGATTTCAAACGCGTGAACGGTGGTTTGCTGGTGCAGGATCGTGATCTGGGCATGGTTAAAGTTTCGGACTTAAAAGTAGTGAGCAAACGCCAGCCCACCGACCATGAAATGTCTGATTTAATGTTCGCCTGGAAAGTCGCCAAGTATGTAAAATCCAACGCCATTGTGTATGTCAAAAATAAAATGACGATCGGTGTGGGCGCAGGCCAAATGTCGCGCGTGTATTCTGCAAAAATTGCCGGTATTAAAGCCGCCGATGAAAAACTCGAAGTAAAAGGCTCGGTGATGGCATCGGATGCCTTCTTCCCGTTTCGTGACGGCATCGATGCGGCCCATGCCGCTGGCATCACTGCCGTCATCCAGCCCGGCGGTTCAATGCGCGACGAAGAAGTGATTACCGCCGCCAACGAACATGGCATGGCGATGGTGTTTACCGGGATGCGGCATTTCCGGCATTGATTTTAATGTAAAAACGCAAGGAAAAAGAAAACGCAAATGAACGCGAATAAACGCAAATGTTTTATTTTATGTGATTTCAGTGATTAGGTGTTGTGGTTGCATAAATTGTGGCCCTCCTTTGAAGCTGACACTTGTTCATATTAAACGTGACAACGCGTCAGCTTTAAGATTAACCTACAAAAGCAGATGAAACAAAAACACAAATTCGCTTTTATTTGCGTTTATTCGCGTTCATTTGCGTTTTCTTTTAATGCTTAAAAAAGGTTTAGCATGAACATATTAATCATCGGTGGCGGTGGTCGCGAACATGCGCTGGCGTGGAAGGCTGCACAATCACCCTTGGTTAAAAAAGTGTTTGTCGCCCCTGGTAATGCCGGCACGGCGCGTGAGCCGGGCATGGAAAATATCAATATTGCTGCCGACGACATCGCTGCATTAATCACCTTCGCTAAAAATCAAAACATTGGTCTCACCATTGTTGGCCCGGAAGTGCCGCTGGTTAAAGGCGTTGTCGATGAATTCCAAAAAAATGGCTTAAAAATATTTGGCCCTTCAAAAAACGCGGCACAACTCGAAGGCTCCAAAGCCTTTACCAAAGATTTTCTGGCGCGCCACAATATTCCCACTGCCTACTACGGCAACTTCACACAAGTTGATGAAGCCATTGCCTACATCAAAAAATGCGGCGCGCCGATTGTAGTTAAGGCCGACGGACTTGCAGCAGGCAAAGGCGTCATCATTGCGCGTACTGAGGATGAAGCCATTGCCGCCGTTAAAGACATGTTATCCGGCAATGCATTTGGTGACGCTGGTGCACGCGTGGTGATCGAAGAATTTTTAGTCGGCGAAGAAGCCAGTTTTATTGTCATGGTCGATGGCAAACATGTATTACCCATGGCCACCTCGCAAGATCATAAAGCACGTGACGACGGCGACCGCGGCCCCAACACCGGCGGCATGGGTGCGTATTCACCTGCACCTGTTGTCAGCGTTGCGATACATGATCGCGTGATGCAAGAAGTGATTTACCCCACCGTCAACGGCATGGCCGCCGAAGGTAATGCATTCACCGGTTTTTTATACGCCGGATTAATGATTGATAAAAACGGCATGTTTAAAGTACTCGAATACAATGTGCGTTTTGGTGATCCAGAAACGCAACCGATCATGCTGCGTTTGCAATCTGATCTGGTTGAATTATGCCTCGCAGCGGTTGACGGCAAACTCCATGAGAAAACGACACAATGGGATGAGCGTTGTTCACTGGGCGTGGTACTCGCAGCCGGTGGATTCCCGGATGATTATAAAAAGGGCGATGAAATTCATGGCTTGGACAATATCGACAGCCGCGAAACCAAAGTATTTCACGCCGGCACCGAAATCAAAAATGGCAAGGTTGTCACCAACGGCGGCCGCGTGTTATGTGTTTGCGCCTTGGGCAATACGGTGGCAGATGCGCAGAAACTGGCCTACAGTGTGGTGAAGAAAATAAAATGGACCCATATGTATTACCGTACCGACATTGGCTTTAAAGCCATCAATCGTCAATAATATTTTGCAGATGCGCCATGCGCACCGCATGTTGGAATCATGCATGTTTTGAACGGAAGCTGAAAACGTAAATACAATAAAAATGGTGTGCACGGCGCACCCTGCACCGGCACTAAATGAAATGAATGAAAATAATTTTCAAGTTGTCATCACCAATCAACTCAAAGCAGATCAGGATAAAAATCTGATCACAAAAAAATTGGCAGCCCTGTTCAAGATTGATGAACAAAAAGCCGCGCAATTTTTATTAAAGCCACAAACCCTCATCAAAGACAATCTGGATCAAGCCACCGCCAACAAATATCTTGCCGCCATTCAACAAACCGGTGCTAGCTGCAAGGTCATTGATAAAAACGAACTGGAAGACCTGCCACAAATAGTGGAACCACCCAAAACAGAATCAATTACG
>JANOOU010000312.1:0-3762 GCA_031421475.1 Gammaproteobacteria bacterium
GGAAGTATTTGTTCACGGCGCCTTATGCATTGCCTATTCCGGCCGCTGTTTGTTATCCGGTTATTTTAATCACCGCGATCCCAATCAGGGCTCGTGTACCAACGCCTGCCGCTGGGAATATAAAACCACCGAAGCGGTTGAGGCCGCGGAAGGAACATTTGTACCCAAAGAAGCGGTATTGTCGATGGAAAGCTTTAACCAAACGCAGGCTTTTGCCAGCTGCGGCGACCAGAAGCGTCATCCACTCGCAGATAAAGTGTATTTTCTCGAAGAAAAAAACCGCCCTGGCGAACTCATGCCCGTACTCGAAGATGAACACGGCACGTACATCATGAATTCAAAAGATTTGCGCGCCATTGAACACGTACACAAGCTGGTGAACCTGGGTGTGGATAGCTTAAAAATTGAAGGTCGCACCAAATCCCATTATTACGTGGCACGCACCGCACAAAGCTACCGCATGGCGATTGATGATGCACTCGCAGGAAAACCGTTTAATCCACAATTGTTAGGCATACTCGAAAACCTTGCCAACCGCGGTTACACCGATGGTTTTTTCGAGCGCCACCATACCCACGATTATCAAAATTACATCGAGGGCAATTCCAAAAGCCACCAGCAACAATTTGTGGGCGAAGTAACGGCTTATGACAAAACCACCGGCATGGCCGATATTGATGTTAAAAATAAATTTCGTGTGGGCGATAAATTGGAAGTGATTCAACCTGCGGGCAATGTGAACATCGTGTTAGAACATATGGAAGATATGCGCGGCAATGCCATGCATGAAGCACCGGGCGGTGGTTATCAGATTCGCATTCCGTTGCCGGCATCGGCGGCACAATTGGGATTGGTGGCGCGCTATCTTTGATAAAATATTCCAGATTATTTTCCAGGTACATGCATAGCGCGAATACAAATGCGATTGCTTGGGCGCTGATGCTGATTTTTCTGCACCGACTCAGTTCCGGCTTGAGATACGCAGCACTTCACGCAGCATAACACCTCCGAGCACCAAACCGCCTAGCGCCATGAGTGCATACCAGCCGCGATAGCCATCCAGACTCAATCCGGTTTGTTGATATAAAACCAGCAATAACACCACCAGCCCCGTTATAGAAAGTGCAAAAATAGCCCGTGTAAATTTATCGGCAGGTGATGTGAATTGCATACTTAAAAAATTCGCCAGCAAAGGCCTGCACGTGCCACACGCTGTTGCAGCACCGGTCATCTCAACCAACTGATCCACATTGCATACACCACTTCTTTGAGCCAGCACAAGATTACCCCGGGTGACATTCATACAAGCACAAATGACTGCGCTGTTTGGCCATGCCACAACATTGCAAGCATCTTCTTCCGCCCACAAGGTGCCGGTTTTTTTAAATTTGTTAACGTGCCAGGGCCAGATACGTTGCTGTCTGGAGATGACGTCCTGCATGCGCTCAATACCGGGCCAGTCGCCAATGGCAACCACGCCACGCAATCGACCATGCGACAGAAATAGTCTTCGGTAAATGCCTTTTTGGTGATCCTGAAATCGAATTTCTTCATGCGTCTGTGCAGGCAAATCCACTTCACCCATACTGAATACTGGATAATCCAGAATTTTAAGCGAAGTGGTTGCCGTTGAACCCGTGTACTGTGCCTTGCCACCATTAAGGTTGTATGCCAATACATCCGCCTGTTCATAACCGGGCGTAACTAAACCGTATATTTTTTTTCGATGCTCAGCACATTCACCGATAGCATAAATATCAGGGTCATTGGTTTGAAGTTGATCATTGACTCTAATGCCTTTACCAAAACGTAAACCGGTATGACGTATCAAGTGCAGATTAGGCACTATACCTGCCGCTATCACTACCGTATCACAATCAATGGTCTCGCCGTTTCCCAACAAAATACCTTGCACCTTGTCTTTACCCAAAATCTCCAGCACCCGCTCGCTGGTACGTACATTCATACCCAATGATTCGATGTGACGCTTTAAATAACTCCCACCGCGCTGATCCAGTTGACGAAACATCAGCCACATACTGTGTTCAATCACCGTAACATTTGTATTAAAGCGTTGCATGGCGCGCGCCGCCTCGAGCCCCAGTAAACCTCCGCCAATCACAACAGTATGTCGTGAGCGCACAATTCGACTCATTAATTTTTGCGCATCACTTAAATCACGAAAACTGAATACATTCCCGAGGTTAATACCTGGAATATTCGGCATGAAAGCACTGGAGCCGGTTGCCAAGACCAACGTATCGTAACCATGGCGTACACCCTGCTTATCAATCACCACTTTGGCATGGCGATCGATTTGAACGATTCGGTTATTGTAATAACAGATAACATTGGTATGTTTTGCGGCATCAAAAGACACATACATTTTTTCTTCACGAATATCGCCTGTGAGCAACGAGGTCAGATTAACCCGGTTATAGGGCATCCAGGGTTCGTCACCAAACACAGCGATACGGGATTTAGTATTGACGCGCGCAAATCGCGAAATAAAACGCATACCTGCCGGCCCGGTGCCGATAACAATGACGTCGTATTTTTGTGTAGCGAATTGCTGCTGAATAAAATCAGGTTCTGCAACCATTTACGTATCCGTCAAAAAGGACGCCTCGCATAAACATGAGGATTCATACGAGACGCCAGTGCTAGCGTAAACATCACATCGTCACCGGAAAACCAGGGGGAATCCGGCTTACTTTTATAATTGCATCATCTGTGCCATGCGGTGTTATAGCGCTGCAATGCGTATGGGAGGAATTTTTTAGGGGATGAGATGCACCAACATTATGCAGGAATCAGATATTCGTGTTGTTCGGTGCACAAATTTGAGGCCGCCGGTGCAAGGCAAAAAACGGGCGAGAAAGCGGAGTTTACACGGTGTCTGTCGCTTCGCGACCCCGCATTTTGAGCCAGTTTTTAACGCCGCAGCGGCAACGCAGATAGTTTTTCAACAAGCTGCTAAATAAATTTCCATTATCACCAGGCCTCATGCCTGTCCATCCACCGCAAACACAACACATACCAAAGTGTAATCGGCACCATCATCGCAAACCAGCTCCAGTCTTCGATTAAAAACAACTGGCTAACAATAGGCTGGTTCGCAAAAAAACTGCCCCAGGGTATGCAGTAGAGCGCAAACAAAACAGTCGCCCCAATTAACCAGAGTGCATGTTTGCGTTTATGAATACTGGAGAAAGCGAGTAAAACCCAGATGGGCATTTTAATATTTTTTTGCATATTGCATCCTATTGCTGGCAAGCATTCAATTTTAGTACTGCTATTACAACCCGTAAATCATTTTAAAAAAATCGAATACATCCCAACAATTTGTAATTTATTCCTGACTTACTTAGGCCTGACTTATTCAGGAATTCATTAACTAATCACACAATTAATACGACGATGTTTTAACGCCGGAAAATTCTTCCGCGTTTTGCGCAGAAAATTCAAATCTATATCGGCAACCACCACACCATTACCACTTTGTATACGATTAAGCACTGTGCCCCAGGGATCAATAATCATGCTGTTGCCGTGTGTTTCGCGACCATTGATGTGGAAACCGCCTTGTGCGGCAGCAATTAAATAACACTGGTTTTCAATGGCGCGTGCGCGTAACAAGGGTTCCCAATGCGCCTTGCCGGTAATGGCGGTAAACGCTGATGGCAATACACAAACATCCATACCCTGATCAGCCAAATTACGAAATAATTCGGGGAAACGCAGGTCGTAACACACGGCCAT
>JANOOU010000313.1:0-2415 GCA_031421475.1 Gammaproteobacteria bacterium
CGCCAGCCATACAAATGCCGGTCTCCATCAGGTCGGCGATGATTTCGGGCGGCGTTTCGTCAATCGTTTCTTTCAACACATCCACAATGGTTTGCACCGAGGTTGAGAGCGCTTCACGAATTTCAACAGAAGAGACTTCGACAGTTTCAGGCAAACCGGATAAATCTGGCGGATTCTCTTATGCCAAAGTAACCCAGAAAAAACCCTTTACAGGCCCAATCCCTGCCGAATCTTACTGGATTAATCCGAAATAATTTTGGAAAAATGCCTAGTATAAAATAACAGCTTCACACAGTAGCTGGGGTGATTTTCGAATTACAATACATCCTTACCCAAAATCACTGACATATGGCCGTGGAGGTTTTTTCATACACGGTGGTACTGAACACGGAAGTGCCGGATGCATTGATTTGACTGACAAAATATCTGTTTTTATAAAGACGTATACAAAGAACTGAATGGCAACACCAATTATTACATAGAACTAAAAGTACAATATTAAGCAGGTAGTGCAATCAATGAAAATATATAAAACCAGTTTGGTTTACATTTTTATTGCCTTAGCAATCGCCATTGCAACTTATTTCAATTATATATCGCTAATAGAGGCATATGGCGGTGGTCCACCGTATTATTCGCGCACTACAAACATTGATAAATGGTCAAATCCAATACCTATCCTGATAGTCGCTGACATTCTGGTTCTGGCTTTTTGTTTTTTGTGCTTTTATTTTTTAAAAAAACCTAACAAGCCGCCAGTTACGCTTATCAAAAAAGACTGACTTGTTTGGCTGCCTAACTATAATCTCTTCAGGTGTTAATAGCCAACCTTCTCGCCCAGGTATTTACTGTACTTTATATGTTGTACTACGGGCCAGACTTAATGACTAACGAATAAATTTATTCTAAACACAATGTCATCAAGTAAATGCGCACTGGATGCGATACTTATGTTTTGCAGGAATTTTTTACATATTATTCATATGAATATTGTAATATTTTATTCATTCATTAATTTTCTTCTGTTTTATATTTTAAGCTATGATCAATATTGCAAATACTAACCTGATGTCCAGGTTTCCATCATGGTGATCAAATGAAACAGGAGTTCTCGTCTATGAAATTCAATATTAAAATACATTACAAGCCATGCCGTAAATATGCGCTGATACTGGGGTTGCTGGTATCAGGCTCTGTTATTCAGGCAGATAATCTTACGCCCGAACAAGCACTGGGCAGCAAGTTATATCAGGATATGAATCTTTCGCTTAACAGGAATCAATCCTGCGCAAGCTGCCACAGTCTGGAGAGAATCCGTTTATTTAATGGTTTAAAAACAGCCGCGCCGGGGTTTGTTGATCCCGAGAATGTAGCCGCCGGCACGCCGACATCGCGTGGTTCTGTTGCTGGTAAATTTGGCAGTTTGAACTCACCCAGCGCAAGTTATGCGGCATTCAGTCCGAAATTTAATTTTGATCAGACCCAAGGTTTATGGATTGGCGGCCAATTCTGGAATGGTCGCGCTGCAACTTTGGAAGACCAGGCCCAGGCACCCTTTCTGAATCTGCTTGAAATGGCCATGCCAAGCCGCTGGGCTGTAATTTCTGAAATCAAAAAGAATGCCGGTTATGTACAGGATTTTTCGGCGGTGTATGGTTTTAATCTGAATACTGTCCCGTTCAATCCTCGGGCAGCTTCAGATACCCATGCACCACAATCGGTTTACACGGCCTATGATCTACTGGCCCGAGCCATAGCGAGTTTTGAAAGAAGCCGCAAGTTCAATGCATTCGATTCCAAATTCGACTTTGTTGAAGCAGGTATGACTCGATTCACCCCCCAGGAGGCACGTGGCAGGGCATTATTTGATGGCAAGTCGCAGTGCAATTTGTGCCATGTAACAACACCTGCAGTGGGACCAAACGGTAATATGTATCCGCCAGTGTTTACAGACTTTACTTACGACAATATTGGTGTGCCGCGTAATACCAGCATACCCGGCAACCCCACGCCTGACATTGGCCTTGGCGCTACCACAAGCAATGCCGCTGATAATGGCAAGCACAAGGTTATGAGCCTGCGCAATATTGCAGTAACAGCACCCTATGCACACAACGGCTTCTTTGCGACATTGGAAGAAGTTGTACATTTCTATAACACACGCGATGTTCCCTCTGAAGGCTGGGCTGTTCCTGAAATACAAGAAAACGTTAATGTGGATGAACTGGGTAATTTGGGACTGACGGCGGATGAAGAAGCTGATCTGGTGGCATTTATGAAAACGCTGACAGATAACTATCCTGCCTGGGGTAATGATCGTAACGTACCGCCCGGAACACAATCACCCTGGATAAGATAACGTGTAATCTGATATAGCTTGATAAATACTACAGCAAAAAACGCTGGACTTACGTT
>JANOOU010000314.1:0-1580 GCA_031421475.1 Gammaproteobacteria bacterium
AGGACATGGACACCGTAGCACTGGCAAAAAATAATCAGTCCATGGCCAGCAAACTAAAAATAGATCTCGACTTACCCGCCGAAGCCTATGACGATATTAAACTCGGAGCAGGTATTTATTTGCCTGAATGGGATTACAAAAAACAAATTTTAATCAGGGATCATTGCTGTTTACAGGAAATGCTGGCGCGCGATACCAGTCCATGTGAACTGCCTTTACATTTAAAATCATCCGCAAAAAAACTGCGTAACCAGTTTGCCGCGCTCAAACCTTCTCGCGTCTGGTTCAAGGCACAGCAAGATGGCACCGACATAGACATGGATGCCTATTTGCAATTTTATGTCAATCAGCACACGCCGCATCACGATACCGAAAGCAGATTGTACACAGCGATGAAAAATTCTCATCGTGACATGGCAACACTGTTACTCGCTGATTTATCCTTATCAACTGATGCCTGGGTCAATAACAATGCCCGCACCATTGATGTAATACGCGACAGCCTGTATTTGTTTGCCGAATCACTCACGGGTACCGACGATAAATTTGCGATACATGGTTTTTCATCCCGCAACCGCAACCATGTGCGTTTCAACATCATCAAAAATTTTGAAGAGTCCTACAACAGCAGCATTCGTGGCCGCATCCAGGCCATCAAACCCGGCTACTACACCCGCATGGGCGCCGCCATCCGCCATGCCAGTACATTGCTCAAAAAACAACCCGAGCAACAAAAATTATTATTATTACTAACCGATGGCAAACCCAATGATCTGGATGTGTATGAAGGCAGATACGGCGTTGAAGATACACGCAAAGCCATCAGCGAAGCACGGCAACTGGGCTTGCAGGTTTTTTGCGTAACCATAGATGAAAAAGCCAATGATTATTTGCCGCATATTTTTGGCAGCGGCTCGTATGTGGTGATACGCAATGCAAATGAATTACCCAGGCAATTACCGTTGTTGTATGCAAGATTAACGCAATAATCAGCCATCATCATCCAGGCAATATCAAAAACTTCTGATAGATAAACGCCTGACAATCAGTATAAATAATCCGCTTAAAATTTACTTATTTTCGGTCATATGCTATATAGAAGTCCGCTGTTCTACATAGACACCGAATTCACCTCAAAATCTTTATAATCAAAAAGGAAATTATATGCGTATAAAAACCACAGTTGGCATCACAACCTTCGCGTTATTGCCATTTTTAATCACCGGTTGCGGCTCTGATGATGCGCCGGCTGCCAGTGCAGCCCCCATTCCCGGTGTCGCCACCATAAACGCCTTCGGTGGCCTGGGTGGTGCAAATGGCGGTAGCGGCGGTGCAGGCAACTATGTTGAGATCTACAAACAATCCGGCAAAGGTAATGCCGAAGTACTAAGAGGCGGCAGCGCCAACGCTGGCTTCAGCGCTGTTACACCTACTGCCAATCTGGGTGCCAATCCACTGGCCATTACGGCCAATACCACTATTGCAGTGGAGACCGTAGAACCTGCAGCCGGCACGCCTTATACATTCCTGAATGACGGCAACGTCTATATTTCAGATGGCGATACCGTATTACAGGAAAC
>JANOOU010000315.1:0-2142 GCA_031421475.1 Gammaproteobacteria bacterium
AGTCGCAGCCCGATGCAGGTCGGCGCCGAGTTATACGGCCATGCCGGTATTGAAAGTGATGTGGAAATTATCGGCCTGATGCTGGAAACCTTTCGTCAGGCCGGTGTGCAAAATGTGTTGCTTGATTTGGGGCATGTGGGAATATTTCGCGCGCTCGCCGCACAGGCCGGTTTGAATGCCGGGCAGGAAGCCAGCTTGTTTGAAATGTTGCAGCGTAAGGCGATACCGGAAATCGGCGAGTTTTTGGCGCAGTTGAACCTCGACAGCGCTATGTTCGCCATGCTGGCCGGCTTGCCCACGCTGCATGGTGATGTTGATTGTCTGGATCGTGCGGCCCATGTGTTGCAGGCCGCAGACGGGCAGGTGAAAGCGGCGCTGGATTATTTACGCCGCACCGCGCAGCGACTACGTGCGCGTGAGCCCGACGTGGTGATACATTTTGATTTATCCGAGCTGCGTGGTTATCACTACCAGACTGGAATAGTATTTGCGGCCTATGTGCCGGGGCAGGGGCAGGAGCTTGCACGCGGTGGTCGATATGATGCCATCGGCGAAGTTTTTGGTCGCGCGCGCGCCGCCACCGGATTCAGTACCGATTTGAAAACACTGGTGGATTTATCTACCAGAGACAATGTGCAGGCCCAGCCCGGTATTTTTGCACCCTGTGTCGAGGATGCCGGTTTGTTGCAAATGATTGCGCAGCTGCGCACACAAGGTGAAACCGTCATCGAACAACTGCCGGGGCAGGTGGGTGACGCTAAAACGATGGGCTGCGACAAACAGCTTGTTAAACATAAGACACAATGGTTAGTAGAGAAGGCATAACAATGGGTAAGAATGTAGTGGTTTTGGGCAGCCAATGGGGCGATGAAGGCAAGGGTAAAATCGTTGATTTGTTAACCGATCGTGCTGCCGCGGTGGTGCGTTTTCAGGGTGGCCATAATGCCGGTCATACGCTGGTGATTGGCGACAAAAAAACGGTATTGCATTTAATTCCATCGGGTGTGTTGCGTGACAACGTGCAATGCCTGATTGGCAACGGTGTGGTGCTGGCTCCGGATGCGCTGTTTGAAGAAATTGCCATGCTCGAAAAAGGCGGCGTGCCCGCCAGCAATCGGCTGAAAATTTCTGAAGCCTGCCCGATGATTTTGCCGTATCACATTGCACTGGATCGCGCCCGTGAAGTCGCGCGTGGCAGCAAGGCCATCGGTACTACTGGCCGTGGCATTGGCCCGGCGTATGAAGATAAAGTATCGCGTCGCGGTTTGCGCGTGAGCGATTTGCAAAACGCAGCGGGCTTCGCCGAAAAATTAAAAATTGTCATGGAATATCACAACTTTTCCCTGGTGAACTATTTCAAGGTTGAAGCGGTGGATTACCAGAAGGTACTGGATGAAACCCTGGCCTTCGGTGAACGCATGAAACCGATGATTGCCGATATTCCGGCCCTGTTGCATAACCTGCGCAAGGCCGGTAAAAATATTATGTTTGAAGGTGCACAAGGTACCTTGCTGGATATTGACCAGGGTACCTATCCCTACGTCACCTCATCCAACACCACGGCGGGTGGTGCCTGCACCGGTTCCGGTGTCGGCCCGAAAGACATTGATTACATACTCGGCATTACCAAGGCCTATACCACACGCGTGGGTGCCGGTCCTTTTCCCACAGAATTGTTTGATGAGGTGGGTGATCATCTCGGTAAAGTAGGCCATGAATTTGGCGCCACCACCGGCCGTAAACGTCGCTGTGGCTGGTTTGATGGCGTGGCCATGCGCCGTGCGGCACAGGTGAACAGTCTCACCGGTTTGTGTATCACCAAGCTCGATGTACTCGATGGTATGAAAACACTGAAAATCTGTACCCGCTACCAATACCAGGGTGGCCTGGTTGATTTACCGCCCTTGGGAGCCGATGCATTTGAACAATGCACACCCGTTTACGAAGAGCTGCCCGGCTGGACTGAATCCACGGTGGGCGTACGCAAACTCGATAAGCTGCCGCAAAACGCACGCAATTATCTGACGCGTCTGGCACAGGTTGTGGACGTGCCGGTGGATATTATTTCTACCGGCCCGGAACGTGAAGAAACGATTGTGCTGAAACATCCTTACGAATAAGCAGTGGCCGTTAAGGATGCTC
>JANOOU010000316.1:0-2579 GCA_031421475.1 Gammaproteobacteria bacterium
AGGGAACAGTCTGTATTGCGATTGTCCTATCTGGGCGAAAACGAAGATGCATCACTCGTTAATGAACGCCTGCAGGCAATGAAAGACATCATCAGCCAGCGTTGGGAAAAACTGAATTGCTGTTACAAGTTAATGATTGAAACCGAAGTGTTCTGGCGCAAAGGCGGACCGGTCAGCAGGGAGCCGCTTGAATGAAACCTTATTTATTAAATCGGTCTATATCGAAACGTGTAGGGTGGGCATTGCCCACCATGATATTGCCAGTGCGATTAATGGTGGGCAATGCCCACCCTACAAGATTATTTGCGTTTATTCGCGTGATGCACATGGATGTGCGAATGCTGCGAAGCATAGGATGTGCAGTAGCGGCGCATTTGCGGACTATTGCTTTGTCTCTTGCTGTTGTTATACCTGTATACGCCGAGAGTGTGTCCGAATTTTTAAACCTAACCGAAAACCCGGAAGGTAAAGTCGAACAACCGCCGGCACAGCTTGCACGTCACCCCCTGGGTGAAAACACCGAGCAACATTTACCGCCAGATGAAATATTTACCTTGTGGATACAGGACGAAACTTTTTATCGCCCGCAAGGTGAAGATCGCGTTGAACTGCAAAAGGTTTTGGAAAAAGAAGTTAAAACACACAAATTAGAAAATGTCGTCAAGCCCATCGGTTTTGCGTCGGGCGATGCCGAGATTCCTGTTGAGTTTGTAACCCAGTTACGCAATATTCTGAATGGCATGAAGAATCGCGCCAATGTGCGATTACATTTTATAGGTCATTCCGATACCGATAAATTGGGTCCTGCTGCCTCCGCAAAATACGGTGATAACTATGGCCTGTCCAAAGCGCGTGCAGAAATCGCCGCTGTATTTTTTCAGCGCGAACTGGACCTGCCGCCGGATGCTGTCAGCTACGATGGTGCAGGAGATGCAAAACCCATCGCAAATAATGACAATCTTGAGGGGAAAACACGCAATCGTCGCGTGGAAGTTCAGGTTTGGTATGACGAAATAAATGAGAGTGCGGTTGAAAAAGAAGTGGTCATTGCAGCGGCAAAATTAAACCGGTTAAAAATCTGCCGTAAGGAAACCGTTTGTAAATTGCAATATAAAGAAGGCAGTGCCAAGCGTACGCGCTTACGGAATCTGGTTGCGCCATTACGTCTGGAAGAAGGTGCGGTTGAAATACCGGCAGAATTCATCCGGCAGATTACCGCGGCTACGAGTAATTTGCGCGATAAACAAAATGTCATGCTGCGTTTTGTAGGCCATACCGACAACATCCCGCTGGAAGGCCGTGAGCAATTAATTTATGGCGGACATGTAGCCTTATCGAAAGCCCGTGCACGGCGTGTTGCACTGGCTATACAAGATGCATTGAAATTATCCAATGATGCCATTGCGTCGGATGGTAAAGGTGCCGTATTGCCGGTTGCCGGTAACGACACGGCACAAGGTCGAGCATTAAATCGCCGGGTTGAAGTTGAATTCTGGCATGACGATCCGTTTGAAACCGTATTGGATGATGCGCAAGCCTGTCCTGAAACCGCCGCCGCTGAAACCATTACATTAGGTTATGAGCCGCCATCCGGACCGATCGATCCGGTTAAAATTATTAATAGTCAGCCGGTTTATTTGCCCGGATTTATAGAACGACTGAAACGATTAATGGATGAGATTCCAGACAAAGCCAATGTGCGCTTAAGCTTTGTGGGGTACACCAGTAATGAACGTATGGATAGGCGTGCGGCGATGGTATACGGTGATGATATCGGCTTGTCTACGGCACGTGCACGACGCGTTATGGAATTCATTAAAAAAGAATTGGAATTAACTGATAAACAGGTGCAGATTGAAGGCCGGGGTTTTGTCCAATCCCAAGATGTTGTGAGCACCGGATTTATACAATCTGACATTTCACGTGTAGACATCCATATTGTGTACGATGAGCTGGCGATATTGGAAGAAGACAAAAACCTGGATATAGAACGCCTGGAGCGTGAAGCTGTTGCACAAACGCCCTATGCCCTGAATTTAATGCGCATCTCGGTTGATGGCGAGCCCATTGATGATCCCTACAAAAATATTCAAGACATGCAGCGCTGCACTGACGTGGCGCTGGATCAGGCAAAGATTGAATTCAAGTTTGATAATCTGGCTTTAAAACCACGCCTCAATATTACAGCCTGGCCGAACACGATTCGTTATCAGGACGATGCCAATACCGAAGCGCAGGACAATGCCGTGCGCTTTCGCGCCTACAGTAATTACCCGGTATTCATTCATAAATATGAAGTGCGTATTTTCAAAGACGAACAATCCACGCAAGATACGCCGCTGGCGGTAGTCGAACTCGATAGCAATTATGAAGCGGTGTGGCAGGCGCAGATAGAAGATTTCAAGGCGCCATTGATGAAATTCAAATATGTACTGCGGGTTTACGATGATCTGAAAGACCAGCACATGCATTTTGATGAAACCAAAGCCTTGCCATTATGGATTGTGGCGGAACTTAAAAATAATGACTTGAACGCCTCGAAAATTCCGGATGCCAACAAGGAACTGTATGCCGGTTAT
>JANOOU010000317.1:0-2934 GCA_031421475.1 Gammaproteobacteria bacterium
TGGGCGCGATGTTAACCAGGCAGTGCAATAAATGGCAACGATCATTTGCAACATCATTTGTGGTTAATATCCCAATACAGGGTTCCCGCCCGTTTCGTAGGGCGCAATAACCAACGGGCATTGCGCCGTATGGAATAGTTCATTCGGCGCAACGCGTTTCACTTATTGCGCCTTACGCGTGCTAAACCCATTTTATCTGCGTGTTTGTTTTATCAGGCTTGTAACCAGTTCTCCACCCGCAACCCCGGCACACGATCAAATTCACGCTGATTGTTGGTTACTAAAATCAGGGCTTCACTTCTGGCATGGCCCGCAATGTGCAAATCATTCACACCAATGGCGTTACCCTTGCGTTCAAGCTGGGCGCGAATGTCACCGTAATGTGAGGCGGCTTTTTCTGCATAGGGCAGCACGTCCAGGCGCGATACAAAATCTTCAACCTGCTGCAGGTTATGTTCAGGTTTTGCGCTTTTTTCGACGCCATGGAGTAATTCTGCAAGGGTGATGCTGCTGATACTGAGTTGCCCCGCATGTTTATTGAAAGTTGTCAGTAATTCAAGCGGGCGGCGTTTGATGATATAGATGGCAATATTGGTATCCAACATGTATTTCAGCATTAGAAATCTTCCCTGTCGGCTTGCGCCTGTGTCGCGCGCTCGGTCATGAAATCATCACTTACCGATTGCTCGGCGAGAAAAAAACTGTCCCAGCCGTGATCTAGCGGCGACAACACCCGATCCTGCCCCACCACCCGCACGGTGACTTTTTTAACCTTGCTGGGAAACCGCGAGTCGGCAGGCAATCGAACCGCTTGGGTGCGGTTGTTTTCGAATACGGAACCTGTAGCCATAACACCCTCCAGCCATATACAGTTGATATATGGCAAGCTTATATAGCTTTCTGCAACAATGCAAATCGGCTATTCGTTGTTAACGAATGAGTTTGAACTTTGCGATCCGCACCGTCCTCACACAACAACAAAGCCAGTAATGCGGAGGCATCGAGAACAATGTTCAGATCAGCCATCTTCGCGTTTTGCCTCGGCCCGGCGCCCGGCAATAAAGCCAACCACTGATGCGTGTTTTGCCTTGCCCTGTAGTGTGCTAAAAACCTGCTGGGCATGTACTACCGCAGCCTGCACCGTCATCAGGCGTAGCGAGCTGTTTTCCAGCACCAGCACTATGTCGTCGCCTGCCTTGACTCCCATTAGGCGACGATACTCCGCCGGTATAACCAGCCTGCCATTTTGACCCAGCTTGACGCGAACGCTTTGCATACCACACCTCTCAATATTTACCCTGTTTTGAATTGTATGCCACGAATAATAAATTAACCGATGGTGCGTTGTATGGGTGATCAATGTGGCGTGGTTTTCAGTCGTAGGGGGTAGGCAAGCTTCATTTGCCCACGCGGGGTTGTAGATGGGTGGGCACACACAACGTGCCCACTCTACGCAACGGGTAGGGTGCGCCGTGCCACGCTGGCCGTGCCACCCTGAGTAAACGGTGCGCACGGCGCACCCTACAAAAATCCACCACAATCTTTGTCAATATCTGACAAAAACGTCAGCCACCGACAGGCCTGTGTGAGCCTTGTCACAACTCACCCGCTCAAACTCAGGCCACAAAAAATCAATATCTCATTGAAATAACAGGGAAAACTCACACGCTACACAAACTGGCACAGCACCTGCAACAGTGTAGACAACCTCACATGAGGTGATTTTTACGGGGTGTGCTATAAACTGAAGCGCATTCCACAACCTACCATCTGGAGATACACCATGAAGACGTTACAAAAAGGTTTTACCTTGATTGAATTGATGATCGTTGTTGCGATCATTGGTATTTTGGCTGCTGTTGCGTTGCCGGCTTATCAGCAGTACACACTGAAAGCCGCCTTCTCAGAAGTGGTTCTGGCAACAGCTGGCCCTAAAACAGACGTTGAAGTCTGCTCTCTCAGACCCGGCGTTGTCTTTGCCACTAACTGCATTGGCGGTGGTGGTATGGGTGTCAACAATGTTGTTGGGACAGGCAAGGTTACCTCAGTTAACATTACTGCAGGTGGTACTGGTGTATTGATTATCGCAACGGGTGTGGCTGCTCAGTTCAACGGCATTGCAGAAACCTATATTCTGGATGGTGCCCGCAATGCTGCTACTGGTCAGGTTCTTTGGTCATCTACTACTAATCCAGGTACCTGCATAGCCTCCAATCTTTGCTAATCGACTATTCAAGTTGCACAACAAAGGGAGCTTCGGCTCCCTTTGTTTTTTTGTATTAATTTTTTCTTCTCTATTTTGCAATACCCGTTTCCAATACCTGAAACTCCCCCGCACCTGAATAACCGAAATTCATGATGACTGCTGGCTACGCCCGGATTTTCGTTTATACTCAAATTCAATTTTAAAAATCATGTCTTTACAGACGATATCTGACAGTACACATGAATATGAAACTTGGCGGACTCCTCAACAAACTGGTTAGCAGCGGCGCGCTCTCTGAACAGGCCGCCGTGGTGGCACAAGCTGAATCCACCCGCGATAAAAAAACGGTTGCTAATTATCTGGTAGAAAAAAAGCTGGTAGCCGCATCGAAAGTGGCCAGTATCAGTGCCGCCGAATTCGGCCTGCCGGTGGTTGATCTGGATGCCATGGATATTGAATCCATACCCAAGGAGCTGGTTGACGAAAAGCTGGTACGTAAACACACGGCTCTGCCGCTGTTTCGCCGTGGCAACCGCCTGTTCATTGCCATTGCCGAGCCCACCAATCTTATTGCACTCGACGAAATTAAATTTCACGCCGGCATCAATACCGAAGCCATTCTGGTTGAAGCCGACAAGCTCAATGTGCTGATTGAAAAAATATTCAGCGGCGAGTCCAGCAGCGCCATGTCGGGCATGCTCGATGAAGACATGGGCAATCTGGATTAC
>JANOOU010000318.1:0-3236 GCA_031421475.1 Gammaproteobacteria bacterium
CCATTAGGCTCGTAGCGAGGGTGCGCAAGGTGCTGAAGATGGGCGAGAAAAGACGAAAAACAGGCGGAGGCGTAGTCACTCTACGGTGACAGACTGCTTTTCTTCTTTTCTCGCGCAGATTCAGTGCGTTGTGCAGCCGCAGTAGAGCCTAATGGAAAATCTGGGTTTAACCGAGATTTTCCATTAGAGATTAGTCAAGGTGGGTAGACTGGCGTAAATTTAGCTGGCAAATCGAAGGTCTTAGAAGCATCCCACAAGCCTTGCATCCACGCTCGCTGTTGCATCGCCATGGCCAGATTCAAGATGGGTTTTCGACTTTCTGTGGTGATGTAAGCCGCCTTGGCAAACAGTTTATAACGCAGTGTTTGCAGGGTGTGTTGCACGGCGTTGGAAGAATGTTTCACCCTGCTGGTTTTAAGTAGAACCTGACGCAATAAACTCATCAGGTTATAGGCCAGCATGACGGTGTTAAGTGCCGCTTCAGTTGCCCAAAAATCCCTTATGTTGAAACTATCCGCCGCAAAATCGTATTTGAGTTCTTTAATCCTATTCTCGCAATCGGCACGCCCTCGATAGATGCGCCAGATCACTTCTGCGGATAAATCCAGATCCGTCACCAGCGCAGAAAAGCGCCACTTGCCAATCACCGGATCATCGGCAAATAGATTCAAGGTCTTGCCCTTGGGCGCCGCGCGCTGTTCGATGTGCTGGCGTATCCCGACCACCCAACGCGGTTTGCTCCAGGTAGGGGCCTGATAGGCAAAACGGGTCAGTTCGATCCCCTCGACCGGTTTACCCTGCTCATCTTGCAGTACCCACCAACCATCGGCATCCACCAGCGCGCGTTGCAAAGGCTGATTTTGCCGCAGCGCAATGATGTGATGAAGCTGTTGTTGATCGAGATGATCAAGGAAAGCACTGTCGCTAAAACCACTGTCTGCGCGTAACAGCGACACGTGTTTGCCGCCTAAACGGTGCAGGGTATTGGCCAGAAACCCCTGCACGTTATGAGCGGAACTGCTGTTGCCAGGACGCAGCCAGCAATTGGCAATCATGCGCGTGTCAGCGACAAAGGCCATCAACGGGTGATGGCTAACACGTCCGCGTTTGGCGGGGTTGTAGCCGCGCGCTGCGCCTTCTTGCGCGCCGTAGCGCGTCATCACAGTGGAGTCCAAATCGAGCGTGATGCCATTGATGGCCAATTGGCCAAACATCCAGTTGTACAGAGAGTCCATCACCGCCTCATTGGTGGCTTGGTTAAATTTATTGAATAAGCGCAAGACGGCTTTGAAGTTGGCCATACGTTTGAAACCAAATAAGCGTTTCAACACCGGGTCGTGCCGGGTGACTTCGCCATGCTCAAAGCGATTCGCACCACACCACACCGAGAGCATGAATTGGGTGATGAGCTGTTCCGGGCGATAGCCCCGATTGCTACCGGGCGGCGGTAAATCGGCTGCCACCAGAGCGGACTCGAATCCCAGGTGATCCAGCATCCGTTTCATTAACCCCATGCCGCCCCAGGCGGTGATTTCTTTGTCGGTAAAACGCAGGTCAAATTCCATAAAATCCTCCGCACTGAAAAAGCGATGGTCTATTTTAATGGGGTTAATACCCTAAAAACCATCAAAATCAACAACTCGCTCTAATGGCTTCCATTAGAAATTGGGGGCTAATGGAAAATCTGGGATTAGTGGAGCATAGGCACTGCCTTATAGACGATTTCGTGATGGTGAACCAAGGTCGATTCTGATATTGTGGGGGGTCTCATTTTCGGTTCATATGGAGGAGACATATCGTGCAAGCCATAGAGTTTGAAACCACTATTGATCTCAAGGGCAATCTTCATTTGCCTGAAAAGTATCGCGCTGTTTATGGAAAGCATGTTCGCTTGATGGTTTTATTGCCATCGACAGTAGCGGAATCTTCACCAGGCAGCACCATGGATCCAATGAAATATAGCAATACCCTCGACTGGCCTGTTGATGGACTGGACTATCAAAAGCAGGTGCGGGGTGAGTGGGAGTGAGGGCAATTCTAGACACGAATGTGGTGATCTACTTGCAAAAGGGTTGGCTCGCAGAGCCCTTGCCGCCCGGTGAATATCTGATTTCGGTGATTACAGAAATCGAACTACTCTCCTTTGCCTCTCTGGATGAAGCACAAAGGAGCGCGTTACAGCGCCTGATTGACGCTCTGGAAGTGGTTGGTGTCGACGAGGCCGTGAAGCGATGCGCCATTGCACTGCGCCGTGATCATCGCTTGAAGTTGCCAGATGCCCTGATTGCCGCAGCCGCTCTAACCCGTGGCGCTGTACTGTTAACCAACGATAGTCGGTTGGCGAATCTGCCTGGGTTACAGAGCCAAACGCTTAAATTGCGGGGGGTACGGTAAGAGCCTATTCGAAATCTCGCTGACTCGTAGTGCATAACGGCTTATCCACTACGGAAATCAGCAGAAATCAAGGGGTCAGACTCGAATGGCACTTACTTAAGCTTCTTCGGATGACCATTTTTCTTCACCAACGCCCTCGCTTCTTTGCGAGGTTTCATCAATAACGGGAAGGCTTTTGGCCTTCGTTTCAGGTTTCTGGGTTCGATTCTGCCAGGTCTGTTTCCAACACGCTGCTGGGCAATCAACATCAACAAAGTATCCGTGTCATGGGCGTCGTATGCAGCATGCTGAGAATGCCATGCCATGCCAGCCAAATTTGTAACGTGTGTTTGAAGCTGATGTGTCGTGGCAAAATATTGGCCTTTGCAGCTGACGCTGCAATCAGTAACCGAATAATATTGTAAGCCAGAAAATACACCCACATTTCTTTTTCATTCATGCGCGGTGTTTTGCAATGCAACACGTCCATGCCCAGAACGGTTTTGATATTGCGTAAATCCAGCTCCACATGCCAGCGCTGTTTATATAATTCTGTTAACGCAAATTTCGATGCAATTTTATCCGATAACAATGTCGTGACCAATATTCGGTTGCCAGCCTTTATTTCTCGCATGTTGATTTGATTTGGAAAATTTTCGTATTGCGATGGCGTCATCCAGTCCGGTATGGCGCATGGTTTTTGCCATGACACAATATGATCGCGTGCGCCTAATTTGCGTCCTGTTCTGAAGTTGGTTTTGCGTGTGGCATGTTGTTGAAAAACAATATCCGCGCCTTTTGCCATTAACAGGGCGATTAGAAAATAACTGCAATAGTAACGGTCAGCCAGTACTACATCACCC
>JANOOU010000319.1:0-5048 GCA_031421475.1 Gammaproteobacteria bacterium
TAAATACCATTAACAGATCTACTGCCGGTATTCGCGCTGACAAACCATTGAGTAATGGCATGGTGCTGGGTGGAGATGTTTCATATGAAAATAACATTGAAGATATTTCTTCGTATGTTAAAGAAAGCTATGAAGCCTATACGGAAATGCCGTTACCTAATTTAACAGATGTCAGAATATCGGCCCGGCGAGTGATTGTTGACAATGAAAAAACCATTGAGGATGTGTATCTGAATGGATATATATTGCGCGTCAATTCCCAGCCATGGTTACGCACAGTGCTCTCACTTGAATCCAGCTATGAAAGTGACACGGGCGGCAGTATTGATCGTTTATTACGTCAGCATCGGTTACAGCTTGCCTGGCGTGTTCGCCAGTTAAGCCTCAGTTTTAATGCGCAATATATGGTAGAAGAGCAAGGAGACACTGAACGGGATAATTGGTTAGCGAAATTTGTGGTAAAAAGGGAATTCTAATGCATATAAGTATTTTAATTAAGCATTTATTATTTATTATTCCGGTGATGTTTCTTATGGCTTGTGTGCCTGCTGGAGAACGGACGGAACCGTTGTTAAAACGGGTTTGGCCACCTGCACCTGCGCAAGCCAGGGTGGCTTATGACCAGGCCTTTGGCAATGCTGATGAGCTGGGTATAAAAAAAGGGTTCTGGCAACGGCTGGGAGAATTCTTTATTGGCCGGGAAGATATTAATATGATCCGGCCTATGGCTGTCGTCACTAATACCAAGGGTGTCATTTTTGTAGCAGACCCGGGTGTGCGAGGTATACATCGTTTTGATTTGGATGAAAATCAATATGATTTGATTCGGCTGAAAGATGATCGGGAACTGCCATCTCCTGTGGCGCTGGCCATTGATCAACATGGCAATGTTTTTGTCAGTGATTCCGAGCTTGGGAAAATATTCCGGATTGCCACCGATGCCAGGTACGCGGTAGAGCTTAAACTTGATACGGAACTGAAGCAGCCCACCGGATTAGCACTGGATGCTGAACATGAGTATCTTTATGTTGTTGATACGGCCCAGCATGAGGTTTTGATATTTAAAAATGATCAATTACTTAAACGTTTTGGTCAGCGTGGAAAGGGCAATGGTGAATTTAATTTCCCAACCATGATATGGCGTCATGCGGATGGCACGATACTGGTAACAGATTCGTTAAATTTTCGTATTCAGATGTTTGATGCAGAAGGGCGTTTTCTGGGAAAGTTTGGAGAGTTGGGTGATGCAAGCGGATCTCAAACGCGCCCCAAGGGTGTGGCGGCTGATCAGGCCGGGCGTATCTATGTTGTGGATTCGTTATTTCATAACATCCAGATTTTCGACACGAAGGGTCAGTTTCTTCTGGATATGGGTGAACAGGGTGCAGCTGCAGGTCAGTTCTGGTTGCCCACAGGAATTTATATCAATGCCTTAAACAGGATATATGTTGCTGATTCCTATAACAGTCGAATTCAGGTATTTCGTTACATTGGGGCAGAGCAGTGAGTATTCGAACTTTATTATTAAGATGGTGTGCCATTTTACTCTGCGTGCTGCCGGCTTCTGCAGGTGTGGTTGACACGCGTCATAATTTATCGGTGAGTGGCCCAGGAACCATCAAGGCAACTACGGAAGATCAGGTTTGTATCTTCTGCCATACCCCGCATAATTCAGTGCCTGACTCGCCTTTATGGAATCGAGCATCATCCGGTAGTAATTATATTCCCTATTCAAGCTCGACGGCCAAGGCGGCTCCCGGGCAGCCAACACGATCTTCCATACTGTGTTTGAGTTGCCATGACGGAACGATTGCGTTGGGTGAGGTTATGAATCGCCCAAGCCCTATTTTAATGAGTGGTGGTGTCACCACGTTACCCGCAGGAGCAACGCGTTTGGGTACGGATTTATCTGATGATCATCCGATTTCATTTAATTATACAAGTGCTCTGGCTGCACAACGGGGTGAGCTGGTTGATCCGGGTACTCTTACCGGGGCTGTCAAGCTCGATAGCTCCGGGCAAATGCAGTGCACCAGTTGTCATGATCCGCACAATAATAATAATGGCAAGTTTTTGGTGATGGCAAATATCGCATCCGCTTTATGTAATGCCTGCCACGTTAAAAATAACTGGACTGTAACAGCACACAGTACTTCGTCTAAAACCTGGAATGGTGTGAGTCCTGATCCCTGGACAACGACGGATGCCACGACTGTTGCCGGTAATGCCTGTGAAAATTGTCATGTACCGCACAATGCAGGCGGGCATCAACGTATATTGAAGTATGTTGCAGAAGAAGATAATTGTTATGCCTGTCATAACGGGCATGTGGCAACCAAGAATATCCAGACTGAATTTAGCAAATCTTCACGTCACCCCATTGTGGACACCCAGGGCGTGCATCAACCCGCAGAGTCGGCCGTGGTTAATACACGGCATGTTGAATGTGCAGATTGCCATAATTCTCATGCAGCAAATGCAAGCAATCCACTCAATGGCGTGTCAGGAATCGATATCCTGGGCAGTCCAGTAACACAAGTTACACAGTCGCATCAATTATGTTTCCGTTGTCATGGCGATAGTTTAAATAAACCGGCGGCATTAACAGCCAGACGGATACAACAGACCAATGTACGGCTGGAATTTAATACCGGCAATCCTTCGTATCATCCTGTGGCGGGTGCCGGCAAAAATCCTAATGTGCCAAGTTTGATATCGCCCTTAACAGCAAGCAGTCAGATTAGCTGCCAGAGTTGTCATAATAACAATACCAATCCGGCAACGGGAGGCACGGGGCCAAATGGACCACATGGGTCTACATACCGGCCGTTGTTAGAGCGCCAATATATAACGACAGACAACACCTCAGAGAGCGCATCAAACTACGCGCTATGTTACAAGTGCCATAGTCGAACCAGTATTCTGGGTGATCAAAGTTTTTCATTACATAACAAGCATATATCAGGTGAGAGAACACCTTGTAATGTTTGTCATGATCCACATGGCATCAGCTCAACACAGGGTAACAGCACGAATAATACACATCTGATTAATTTTGATACGTCGGTGGTTACTTCCAATAATATGGGATCAGCGGAATTCATTGATAAAGGAACGTTTTCTGGTAGTTGCAACCTCAGCTGTCATGGTGAGAATCATAATCATATTAAATTTGATTATGGTGGCGGCGGCGGCGGTGGTGGTGGTGGTGGTTAATCATCCTCGACCTATATACATTCTTTTGTTAGCTATGGTTATTTCTCTAGCTAATGGCGTTCAGGCTGCGCAGAATAAAGACGAAACAGTAATCAAGACTTTTGATTGGGGCAAAACGCCACAGCTACCGGATTTATTGAAAAACGGCACACTACCCGCCAGCCAGATACCTAATCCACATTGGCGTGATGATGCCTGTATGGCATGTCATAGCCAAGATGGAACGCAGGCCACCGCTCAAAATGTACGTTCCGTGCAAAACGGTACCGTATGCCTGAATTGTCATGATGCGCGATTTGATCATAGTTATATTCATCCGGTGGATATAAAACCGGAAGCTGCAATGAGCAATATTAAAGAACCGTTCAAGCAATCACTTGTCATGACAAACGGCAAAATAACCTGTGTCACCTGTCATGATTTAAGCATTCAGTGTTTAGCCGATAAAAAGAAAGAACAAGGGTTCAATCCCCGGTTTTTTCGTGGTGGCCCATTTAAAACAAGAAGTGAACAGTGCTTTCATTGTCATGACGAAGATCGGTATCAACGTTTGAATCCGCATGACCAGATAGATGAGCAGGGAAAGTTAAAAGAAAATACGTGTTTGATATGCCATTCAGGCTCAATAGAAAGTATCAAACAGGCTAATTCAATAGATGACGTTAAGTTTAATATTACAAATAACCTTGAGAAAATGTGCTTGGGCTGTCATAACTGGACTCCGCACCCTGGCGGGCAGTTTACATTTTTTTCAAACGGTAAAGGACCTGATCATTTGGTGAAGCCCTCAGCTTATGTTCAGGATACATTAGAAAAAATGTCAAAAAAATATGATATTGAATTTCCACTGGAACCGGGAACCGGAAGAGTATTTTGTGGTACCTGCCATAACTCGCATGAAGCGGGTGTAGTTAGAGATAAAAAATCCGAAAAAGGCGCTGATAGTTTTAAAAGGTTAAGGGAAAAAGACATCTGTCATTATTGCCATGCTAAATAAGCAGGATGGATTCGTCGTGTTGGCTGCATTCAAGTGCAGGTAAAAATGGAATCGACGGCCTGCTTATTTGAACATATGATGTTTGGTATGAGCACTTTCGCCATGGAAATATTTGTAACGGAATATGCCATCCTTGCCATGACAATCCGAACAAACCGCGCCGGGTGATTGATCCGTTCTGAGGAAACTGCTCATGACGTCGCCCTCCATGTTCTTTCCCGCACCCGATATTTTATGGTCGGTACTCCATTGATGGGGATCATGACAACTGGAACAGGTAAGTTCACCAAAATTTGTTCGTTTTCCCTGTTTATCAAATACCGGCAGATCCGCTACCGGCTGCTGCTTAATTTGTTTTCTTAGTTCGGGTGACCAAAGCATAATGGAATCCGGGTGTTTACTTAAAACAGGATTTTTTACTGCCGCAAGCTGATCTGACTGGTGACAACTCCGGCATTTTTTCTCAATCTCATCAACACCCTTGCCCAGTGCCCTGGCCCATATAGAGCTTTCTGTTTCTGCATTATGCGGAATATGACACTGCCCGCATAAACCGGAAGCATCGCGAGATTGTTGCAGTTTGTTTTTACTGGAAGGCGCCGTTACCGAAAGATCATGATCCGTTCCCTGAATCATTTTTTTGTCGGCATGGCAACTGACGCATAATTTACTTTGATGATCTGCCGGTAGGCGTAAAAAACTATTTGAAGCATCCCCTGCATTTGCAGGTAAATCTGTATTGCGTATTGCCGGGTTGCCGGGTGTCCATTGATGCGAATTATGGCAACTGGCGCAATCTATATTGCCTCCCGTTTCCGCTCTGTCGCCTGCTTGA
>JANOOU010000320.1:0-2502 GCA_031421475.1 Gammaproteobacteria bacterium
TGGCTAGCAGTAAATAATTGAACAACAGGTGCTGTATGAATGGCAGAAGGAACAGAGCGCCGAAAATGTAAATCGGGTAGATCGGGATGAGGCGATAAATGTTAGGGCGCGTACAGAGAATATTAAAGCCTTGTAATAAAATTATTGTCTGTCATAAAATAAATTATTGGGCTATATTTTGATCTGCAATATTCATTAAACTTTGGGGGTCTCTATGTTTCATCCCATTACCATTCCTTACGGGTGTGTTATGTTGTTTAACGTGGTTAAGCTCAAGCCTGGTGTAACCGTTGAAGATGTTGAAATGGAGCTGGGCGAAATGTGTAATGTAGTAAAAAATACCTATGGTCATGACAAAGGTGGTTTTATCGGTGGCCAGGTGTACAAGTTCACGGGCTTTATTTCTGATGAAGGCTCTGTTGCACCGCCGCAGCGTACCGCTGATGACCATATCGCAATTCTGACCTACTGGAAATCTTTTGCTCAACATGAAAAGTCTCATGCAGATGCGGTGTTTAAGGAAAAATTTGACAAGCTGGGTGAGAAATGCAAAGAAACTTATGAAGTAGGCTACGAGATGTTGTGGCAGGGTGTTCCTGAATGATTTTACTGTTATGGTAATAAAAAATCCCGCTGTTTTAGTAACGCGGGATTTTTTATTTTCAGCTAACGATTTTTGGCTAGAACGAATACGGCAGGTGCGATTGAATATCGGATGTTGAATGACGCACCAGATTTTTGTCGATTTCTGAGACCACATGTTTGCTGGTTTCGTAACTCATCTCTTTACGTAAATGTCCAAGAAATCCCGGTGGTGACATAATAACGAGTTTATCGAATTCACCTCGGTTGAGGGCTTCATCAAGATGACTGCCCAGCGTGCGGGCAAATTCCACGGTTTCATGTTCTTTGGGTGAAGTATGGCTGCTGAGCCTGTGGCTACCGTGGGTGCTATTGTTAACACGGCCCGGAAGGTCGGAGGTGAGATTGTGTTCGTGGCTGCGTGATGCGGTATTGGCAAATCCCTGAAGTTCTTTAAGTGGAGCGTTTTTTTTGCTGATCTCGAAAATTTTAGCGCGGCTGCTTTCGGCTACTACAACCCATGTTTTAGACATACTATGTACTCCTAAATGTTGTTGTAAGGGATGAGACGGGACGGGACGACTCTGAGCTGATGTGACTCCTGTAAGTGTGTAAGGTTCTGTGATTCTGCACGTGACGCCATCATATGACCAGCCCCATTGCGATTGAATATTTTTATAATGCTGCCCGCATTGAGCTGAATCAACCATTCCATGTTTTTATCTGGGTTGAGAAAATTATTGGAGCCAAAGTCTGTAACTGTTTGATTACGGCTGGCATACGCAGGATAATTTTTTATTAAACGTGTTTAGCGAAGCCGTATAAGTGGCATTGCCGATTTGATTTTTTTATGATGTGTAGTGTTGTATGTTGTGTGCTTCTGGCTGTGTGTCGGGACGAACGGAACACAATGCGATTTAGTGGCTGGGTGAGTCAGTCAGAGTTTATTATCGCCGAAAGACTGGATTCCAGAATGCTTCACAATCAGCTTCCTTAGGGAGCCTCTATCCTGTGTTAAAAGTTTCCTGAATCAATTTCTATTGACGATTATGTGCATTCATTTCTATGAATGTATATCGTAAATATTATTAATTATTATTTTGGATTGAGCAGCCATTAGACTGCTCCGAACTGCTAATGGGGTGTCATGGCTATGGCGGTATTCTTATGGGTGGGGGTAGGGTCATTTTTAGCGCTTAACCACAATGCGCAACGGGTCCGTTCCGTAGTTGCTCCATCACCGGTTCGTAGTCAGGTGGGCGCCCATCGTATGCAGGCAACAGGGATGGATCGGACGCGTTTCTCCAATGGCTAGCCAATCTGATCTCGCTGAAAAACCGCAAAACGGGATACAAGGCTTAAAGCACTGGCGTTTTGACGTGTTGGCGGGTCTGCAAGTGGCACTGGTGTCGCTGCCTTTATCGCTGGGCATCGCCATCGCTTCGGGCGCACCGCCGGTCACAGGTCTGATTTCGGCCATTATCGCTGGATTGATTTTCCCCTTGCTCGGTGGCGCTTACGTGACCATTAGCGGCCCCGCGGCGGGACTCGCCCCGGCGCTGCTCGCCGGAATGCTTTTGCTCGGTGACGGTGATCTAGCGGCAGGTTATCCCTTATTGCTAGTCGCGATCTGCCTCACGGGCTTGGCCCAAATTGTACTGGCGCTGCTCAAGACCGGGCGCTTTGCCTTTTTTTTGCCGGTAACGGTGGTGGAGGCGATTCTGGCGGCGATTGGCAACATGATTATCGTCAACCAAATACCCGCGCTGCGGGGTGATTTCGTACCGCCCGCAAAAAACATGCTGGTGACGATGGCGAATTTGCCTGATAGCTTTCTGAGGATCGATCCGGCGATCGCCATGATCGGCGGCATCTGTCTGTTTTTGATGTTTTATCTGAACCGTGCGCGCCATGCCTGGT
>JANOOU010000321.1:0-4019 GCA_031421475.1 Gammaproteobacteria bacterium
CCTTCAGCTAACTCAACAGTACCGGCTACATTAGCGGCCAGCAGGCAGGTGTTGTAGATGGCAAACAGGGTCGTTAAGAGAATGAGGGTTATGTGCTTGATCATGGGGTGTTGTCCTTCCTTTGCAATAGGTCGTCATATATCAGTGTTGCGTTCACATAGAGTGCATTATAAACGCACATAAAAAAAGCGGTGATTGCCACCGCTTTTTTTCTTATCAGGGATGAGTCGTAACAAGTTCAGGCTTCCAGAGCCGCTCGCAGTTTTTTCATGGCACTTTGTTCGAGTTGACGTATGCGCTCGGCCGATACCTGATACTTGGCGGCCAGTTCATGCAGGGTGGACTTGTTGTCGTCATCCATCCAGCGTGCGGTGAGAATGTCGCGGCTGCGGGCGTCGAGCGTTTCCAGCGAGCTGCCTAACACGTCAAGCTGACGTTCCTTCCAGTTGTCCTGTTCCAGCTGGCGTGCTGGGTCACTGAATTTATCAGCCAGATAGCTTGCGGGTGCCACCGGACTGTCGTCATCGTCGTCGGGGTTGCCGTCGAACGATACGTCGTAGTTACTCATGCGCGCTTCCATTTCCAGCACGGTTTCTGGTTTGACCCCCAGATCATGGGCAACGCCTTCCACTTCTTCCCGAGTGAACCAGCCCAGGCGTTTTTTGGAGCTGCGCAGATTAAAGAACAGTTTGCGCTGGGCCTTGGTGGTGGCCACTTTAACAATGCGCCAGTTGCGCAACACGTATTCGTGGATTTCGGCGCGTATCCAATGTACAGCGAAAGAAACTAAGCGTACCTGACGATCCGGCTTAAAGCGTTTAACGGCTTTCATCAGCCCGATATTGCCTTCCTGAATTAAATCGGATAGTGGCAGGCCATATCCCTGATAACCGCGAGCAATGCGCACTACAAAGCGCAAATGTGACATCACCATGCGTTGTGCCGCATCCAGATCGCCGTGTTCCTGCAAGCGTGTACCAAGCTCGTGTTCTTCTTCGGCGGTCAGCATGGGCATGGCGCTGACCTGTCGGTAATAGCGATCAAGACCATCACTGGCAATAGGCAGGTGGTTGCTGGCAAGTATGAGTTCGTTAGACATATGCACTCCCATTCATAATTTATCTGAATTCTAGCACTCGGTCTCTCTGAGTGCTAACCCTCTGGTTAGTTCCACCCGTGTGGTCACTCAGGGGGTGGTTGAGCGCAGGCGTTGGTCGGGATGAAGCTTGAGGTATTGCTGACGCAGATTGAGCAGGGTGTTGATGCGTGCTATCAGCAAGGGTTCTTTAATTGGCTTTTCAATCAGATCATTGGCGCCGGCTGAAAAAATCCGGTTCAAGCCATTGGGATCGGCATCAAAATTACTGGCGGTGGTAACCAGAATCGGCAGTTGTTCATAACCGAGGCCCAGCCCGTGGCGTATTTCACGAATCAGGTCGCGCCCCGACATATGGCCTTGCAGCTGTATATCCGTCAGTAATAAATCAAAGGGCTGTACATGGTTGCCAGAGAACGAATGCTGAATATGCTGCAACGCCTTTTCAGCATATTGCGCCAGTAAATAATTATGGCCATTGCGAGTCAGCATGTTTTTGGTGGCCTGGGCCACGGTGGCACTGTCTTCTACATACAGAATATTACCGACTATGGCTGCATGCGGCGGTTCAGCAGAAATAAACGATTTGATATAAGCCACCAGCTTGTTTTGTCCAAGCTTTTTATCGAAGTAACCGTTTACATACTGGCAGGCCAGTTGTTCTTCAAAAATGCCCATGGTTTCGCCGGAAATAACAATCAGCGGAGTATTACGAACCTTGAGTTCGATACGAATTTTTTCGACTACGGTATGGCATTCCATATCGGGCAGGTTGCGTGACATGGTCAGTAAATTATATTTGTGGGTGGTGAGCAAGGGTGCGGCGTCGGCATAGGTAGTGGCCACATCCACAATCGTACCGGGAATGTGTTTTTGAATCAGTTTGGTCATGATCGCCAACGCTGTGGTGGAGTGATCGATCAAAAGAACGCGTTGCGGGTCGGCCATGGATATGTATTTTAGTTGTAATGGTGCTTGCTGATGAAGCGGGTGAAACAACTATAGCAGCTGGTCGCAGGCGGGAGTGATCCGTGTTGATAAATTGGATCAGCTGGGTTCTATTTCGTGTAAGTGACGGCCCACGGCAATCCAGGAGCCGGTTAGCCCGAGCAGGCAGCTGGTTAAAACCAGCAGCAGTCCGTTGTTCAGGCCCAGTCCACTGAGTACAAATCCGCTGTCGTAGAGCGCGGCCAGCTGTGCGACTGAATTGGACATCATCGCCACCGCAGCTGCGGTGAGTATCCAGGCCAGCACACCGCCGTAGAGGCCGTACCAGAATCCGGTATAAAGAAATGGCCGACGAATAAAAGCATCGGTGCCGCCTATGAGCTTGGTGACTTCAATTTCGGCGCGCCGATTTTGAATATCGAGCCGGATGGTGTTGCCGACGATGAGCAGTACCGCCAGCCCGAGGAGGCCGGCGACCAGCCAAATGCCCCGATGTGCGATGTCCAGCAGGGCATATAGCCGTTTGACCCATTGCAAATCCAGCTGTGCCAATTCCACTTCCTTGCGTTGTCCCAGTTCCTCAACCAGTTTGGCCATTTTGCCCGGCTGTTTGGCATCCATCCGTGGTTTGATGGCCAATACGTGAGGCAGGGGGTTGCTGCCCAGTGATTCAATGGCGGCGTTAAAACCGGAAATACGCTGGAATTCAGCCAATGCCTGATCTTTGTGAATGAACTTTACGTGCTCAATGGTTTTGAGCCGGGTGAGTTTGTCGGCCAACGCCTCGGCCTGCTCTTCTGTAACAGAGTCTTTGAGAAATAATGAAATCTGCGCGCTGTCATCCCAGCCAATACTGGCGCGGCTTAGGTTATCGAGCATGGCGTAAAGCCCGGCAGGCAAGGCCAATGCGATGGCAATCACCGCAATCGTCATCAAGCTTGAAATGGCATTGCGCCACAAAAAACCCAGGCTGGCGATGAGTGTGCGCAGGTGGTGAATGAACCATGCCCTAAACGGTGAAGCACGTAATGTCTGGTTGTCAGCTACCACGCTGCACCTCTTTTAAGGCATCGTGTATAACGCTGCCCTTGCTCAGGCTGATCACCGGTTTATCCATTTCTTCAATCAGCTCCAGATCATGGCTGGCTATTAACACACTTACGCCCACCTGATTAAAGCGTTCAAATAACAACATAATTTCGCGCGACAAATCCGGGTCGAGATTACCGGTGGGCTCATCGGCCAGCAGCAGCGCTGGTTTATGCACAATGGCGCGGGCAATGCCGACGCGTTGCTGTTCGCCGCCGGAGAGTGTAATCGGTGCCGATTTTTCTTTGCTCAACAAGCCTACCTGGTCAAGCGCAGCGCGCACCCGCTTGCTGATTTCGCGGTGATCAAATCCCAGCACCACCAGCGGCAAGGCCACGTTATCAAACACCGGGCGATCGTAGAGTAAATGATGATTCTGGAACACCACGCCAATATTGCGGCGAATAAAAGGCACCTTGCTGTTGCCGATATTGCTCAGGTTGACGCCATCCAGAAACACATGGCCACGGCTGGGGCGCTCAATCAGCGCGATGAGTTTCAATAAGCTACTTTTACCAGCGCCAGAGTGGCCGGTGAGATACGCCATCTGCCCGCGTGGCAAATGAAAACTGACATTGGTCAGAGCTTCAAAACCACCGGGGTAACGTTTGCTGACAGAATCGAATCGGATCATGGGGTGGTATTGTGCAGTAAGTGGTGGCGAAGGCAACTAACTTTGTTGTTTGTCTGTATGTGGATCATGCCCGAGTAGTCTGCGTAGGTCCGATTAGCGTAGCTTAATCGGACGCATGTTCTTTTCTATTCAACAAAGAGATTATTCCTTCGTTATACACACCACACGGGACAAGGACATGCCCAATTATCGTCGCGCGTTCATACCGGGCGGCACCTGGTTTTTCACGGTTAATCTTCTACAACGACATAA
>JANOOU010000322.1:0-2688 GCA_031421475.1 Gammaproteobacteria bacterium
AGGGCACCTCTAAAAATGCACTTTTTCCGCGATGGCTGCGTCAGCTCCGTGCTCGAATCCTCATGTATGACGTATACACTGCGGTTCTCCGCGCGGTGCTTCCTTGCCCTCACGAAAAAATTACTATTTTTAGAGGTGCCCTTAATCTGCCGTTAGTGTTGGCATGTCTTTGAAGGCATGTTTTAGGCCTGGACTATGTGCTATTCGAACCACTCAGATCCCAGGCATAGGTGCAATCGAGCTCGGCCAGTACAGCAGTAACACCGTCTCCGCCATCTTCCAGCATGGTATGCAGAGGTGTGCGATTTTCAAGGCGTTTGTGAGGGGATTTAATCCAGCGTGATGCCATCAACTGGTTGGTGGGATAAGTGGTGCGCAAAGCATCAATAATACCCAGCAGTCGAATCACACGGTATTCAACTTCGGCGGTATCGGGAAAAGGCGTGTTTTCGTGGTAGGCGCGCAAACGACGACTTTTGGCGTCGTCGGGCAAATCCAGCACAATAATTTGTTGCGCAGCAGACAAACCCCATTCTTCAAGATGAAACATAACCTTTTGGGTTAGGAGAATTTGTTGTTCAGGGTTCATACCAAGCATGGGCTACCTCGTAAATCTTGAAAAAAGTGCTATTCCCAGCGAAACAGGAACGCACCTAGTAATAATAAAATCAGGCTTATCAAGGCCAGTATCAGTAAATCTCCGGCCACATCACCCAGGCTGGCGCCGTCGAGCATGATAGCACGCGCGGCATGGGTGATATGCGTGAGTGGAAATACCTGGGCCAGCTTTTGCACCCAGGGGTGCAGGCCGTCGAGCGAGAACCAGACGCCCGATAAAAACATCATCGGCCAGGTGACCAGATTTAACATGCCATCAGCCAGCTCTTCTGACTTGAGCCGTGATGCAACCACCAGCCCCAGGCAAATCATACTAAAGGCACCCAGCGTAAAAACCGCGAGTAAATGCAGGTAATTACCGTGCATGATGAAATCAACAAACAGGTTGGTACCGACAAAGATGACGGTTAACACACACAGAATCAGCCATAACCGGGAAGCCAGCTGTGCAGTCAAAAATTCCAATACGCTCAAGGGGGTGGCTTTAAGTCGTTTGAGCACACCATTTTTACGGTAGCGAACGATGACAAAGCCTACGCCATACAGTGCGCTGAACATCATGTTCATGCCCAGTATGCCGGGAATGAGCCAGTCCACATAACGAACTTCGCGGCCGCTTAGCAGTTCGCGTTTATAGTTATTTTGTGAAGATGCCGACAGCAACCGTTCCAGCATATAACCATTGGGCGAGGTTTCGTTAATCCAGTATTGACCCGTGTTTAAATCAAGCAGCATGTCCATTTGATGGCGCGAGACTTTGGTCAGTGCGAGTTGCGTATCATCAACATCCTGAAAATGAATATATTTTGTGTCAAGAAATGGATGCGATGACTGTTTAGCAAGCTGTATAACGCCTACTTTGTATTGATCTGTATTGCCGCCACTGAATGCAAATGCAAAGCCGAGCACGATCAGAAACGGGAACAGAATATTCCATGATAATGCGGCCCGATCGCGTAAAAATTCCGTATTGCGGGCTGTTAGTACGGCTCGAAATCTCTGCCATCTCATGAGCGCATCTCCTTGCCGGTGAGTTCGAGAAATAAATCATCCAGTGTGCGCTCGCGTATGCGTAAGCCGTCAAGAGACACACCCAGCGCCAGCAGTTGTTGCAGCGTTAGATTGACGTCACCCGAGAGTATTTCAATGGTATTGTCATGCGGTTGTACTTGACCAGAAGAAATACCGGAGATCTGTGTTAGTTTGTCCTTCATAGGCAGCTGCAGAATGACATCATTAAAGTGCTTGGCCAATAAGGATTTTGGCGTGCCCTGCGCGATAATGTCGCCACGATCCATAATAATAATTTCATCGCATAATTCGTAAGCCTCTTCCATATAGTGCGTGGTCATAATAATGGTTTTGTTACGCGCTTTAATGCTGCGAATGAGAGACCAGAAATTACGTCTGGCTTGTGGATCGAGGCCAGTAGTGGGCTCATCCAGAAAAATTATTTCCGGATCATTAATCAGTGCTATAGCCAGTAATAATCGCTGCCGTTGCCCGCCTGAAATTTTACGTGTATCCCGGTCAAGAAATTCAGATAAGGAACAACTTTGTATTAAATCAGCCAGGGGTGTTGTATGTGTATATAAGCTTGAAAAGAGTTGCAGGGTTTCAGCAACCGTAATGAACTCTTGCAATGAAGTGGACTGGAACATAATGCCAGCCTGCTCACGGAAAGCGGTGCCAAGAGGTTCGCCATTGTACAGAATTTCTCCGCTGTCCGGTTTGCTGATGCCCTCGAGCATTTCTATGGTTGAGGTTTTACCAGCGCCATTGGGCCCGAGCAGGCCCAGACAGGTGCCTTGTGTAACTGAAAAACTAATGCCATTGACCGCCCTAGTCTCGGCATAGTGCCGAACCAAGCGTTTTACCTGAAGGTGTGTCATGCAAATAACCAGGGAGCAGAGAAATAAATCCTATTATGCCAGCAACAATTTGAAGGTGTTAAAGTCACTGCTTAGCCTCAGCTGGTGAGAAAAGTTATTTTTGAGCTGGTGGGGGGGTTGAGCCAGGCAGTTGCGGGGGTCATAAGAGCAAAGTCTAACCAGAGAGAGATTATCCGTT
>JANOOU010000323.1:0-2421 GCA_031421475.1 Gammaproteobacteria bacterium
TTGCAGTGGACAGAGGATCCATCACACGCAACCGCGCTGCATCGACAAACACACCCAGTGTCCAATCTTGAATAAACGCCGGTGGCTTGTCACCAAACAGCGAATAATCCAGTTCGATACTACCCTGCATACCGTTGTCGCCGAGTGCCGAAGACTCTATATAACCACGCACGCTATCCACGCCACCTGCGCTAAATTGTTCATTGCTGATTAACGGTGATTCGGTATATTGACCACGCAAACGATAGCTGAATTGCCAATCTTTTAACCAGACTTGCGGCCACCTATATTGCTGGCCGAAACCCGCCTGTAAATAAAAATAATTGGGGCGCGCCAAATAACGCTTGAAGTCAAACTCAGCCTGATCGTTTGCCAAACCCCGTATTCCGAAATTACCGGTGAAAGAAAATTGCGTAGCGCCGTCTGGGTGTTTGATGGTGCCGTTGTAGGCTAACGACCAGTTGATGTAATCGATTGGCACATTTGCATTCAGATCATTGGGATTTGCATCGTTGGAAAGCTGCTGGGTTTCACCAAAATCCTTGTAATCCGCACCCACCATCAAACTGTGAAAATAAGTGGCTCCGGCCCGCATCGGATGCACGCTGCGAAATCCGGCGATGCGGCCATTGCCGAGCACGGTAAGCGAATCACCTTCGGCGGTGACCGTCGCCACATTGCTATCGGATTGCACGGCATACATGGCTAACCGCGAATCGCCGCCGGTGGGCAGTGCATAGTTGATATTCAATACGGAAACTTCTTCGGTTTTTTCCGGCGACATCTGATAGCCAAGCGTTAAACTGTGGTGTGCTTGCCACAAATTATCGTAACCTACGTTTGCCGATAAACGTGAATGACTGGTGCTGGCGCTGTAGCGATTATTGGCTTCAATACTGGCATGCAGTGGCAAACGGTCGCGCACTTTCAGCTCCATTTCCATGGTGCCGGGATAACGCCCGGGGCGAATCACTGGCAGTAAACTGCGATAGGGATTGAGACGGTTGGCAGTGTCCACTTCGGCGCGTACCTGCTGCATATTCAGCGGATATCCCGGCGTCAGCGAGGGCAGTTCTTCGCGCAAATCGCGGCGCGAAAAATACTCATTGCCGGTGATTTTCACCCGATCTATGCGGCCTTCTGTAACCTGCAACTTCACCGTGCCAGCCACCACGTTTTGTTGCGGAATACTCACCACCACAATCGGAAAACCTTTTTGCTTGTACTGCGCCTGCAAACGATCACGCGCCGCTTCAATCGCCTGCAAATCGCGGCCTGCACCCAAGAATGGATACAGCGTGCTTTCAATCTCGGCGTTATCGAGTAACGAATTGCCTTCTACCTGGTATTCCCAGATATCAAACACATTACGTGGCGGCAATTCCTCAGCCGCAACAGAAAACGCCACAAACAGGCAAAACAAAAATAACTTCAGGGGGAGACATTTCATGCAGGACGGGTTCGGTTACAAAACCGCTGCACTGTAACAATTGAATCTTTCAGATTTGTTACAGTTGATACCAAGGTATCCGTGAATCCATGCTGTGTAGGTTCGAATTTATTCGAACAAAAGTGCCATTAAACAGACTATTGTTCGAATAAATTCGAACCTACAAAAACCTGAGATCCCTTAACTTACGGGTATTGGGGGCAGAAGAGGGTGACAGGCTATAAAAGCATGAAAATGACTACCAGGCATTTTCACCCCCAACCCTCCCCCATCAAGGGGGAGGGGGCAAAAAAAACTTGTGCTCATTTATGGGTTTTGTTTTTCAGCTCTGTCGCGAGCATGCCTGTGCTGAGCGTGTCGAAATAGCTCGCGCCAGATTACAGTCGCGCATAAAAAAAGCCGGCCCTTACGGGCCGGCTCTGTGTAACGTCACTGACATCCTGTCATCCAGCATTGCGCTGGCGGGATATTTGGCAGGATATTAAAAACCACCTGTGGTAAGAACTACGGGTGTACGGCAGTTATCCGTACCACCACCGATGGTGTGGGTGTAAGGTGTAACCGGATTGGTATTAACAAACGGATAAATGGGTGCATTGGTACCGTTGGTATCCAGTGCCAGATAACCCGACTGACCGAAGCTATACACGAAACTAGGGTTCAGTACATCACGCACGATGTCGGTTTTGCCAACATTACTAGCGATGGTGTACACGATATCCAGTTGGTCACCAGCCAGCTTCGGAACAGTAACATTAACATCAATAACAACATCGTCTTTAAGCCATTGATAGCTGGTTTCGACCCAGTCTAAATACTTGCCGTTAGCCGCATTGGCCAGCGTGGGCGCAACACCGTCGATCTTCACAAAACGATATTTCAGCGGATAGGCGTCCACAATGCCGTCAGCAGGAACAGAGGTATCCACCAGGAAGTTCTTTTCCAAGCTCTGTATACCAACTGCCCAACGG
>JANOOU010000324.1:0-3362 GCA_031421475.1 Gammaproteobacteria bacterium
CCACAATTTCATCGGTAACACGCACATTGGTGGCCATCACATCGGAACGTGACATACCCGGTTTGCGTGGAATGCCTGCGGTGATAATTATCAAATCCGAGTCGGCCATCAATTCCGGTTTGCTGCCACCGCGGAGGCGTGTGTCAAACGAAAATAGCGGGCCGTCTTCCTGAATATCGAGCGCGGCTCCGGATGCCGTGCCTTCGTTAATATCAATTAACACCAGTTCACGGCATAAATCGCGCGTAGCAATAAATTGCGCCGTGGATTCGCCGACTCGGCCAGCGCCGACAACAGTGATTTTTTTCATGCGGGGTCTCGGGTAGAGGAATGTCAGGCAGAGTCTAGATCAAAAAAAGGCGCTAAAGATTAAAGACAGGGTCTGAGGCAAAATATAAAAAATGAGCCCGCAAATAAACGCAAATAAAGCAATTAATGTTTTTGCTTTTTATTCGCGTGCATTTGCGTTCATTAGCGGACATTTGCTGTTGCTTTAATGTGCTTTGGTGTTTATTTAATGCGTGCCACGCCGCTCTTGATGGCGGCTTGTGCGACGGCTTGCGGTACGCGTTCGATTAAACGTGGATCCAGTGGTTTGGGAATAATATAGCTTGGGCCAAACTCCAGGTGCTTAAGCTGGTAGGCATCGAGCACGGTTTTGGGTACCGGCTCACGAGCCAGCGCGCTGATAATTTCAACCGCGGCTATCAACATGGGCAAGGTAATATGCCGTGCGCGCACATCGAGTGCACCGCGAAATATATAGGGGAAGCCCAGAACGTTATTCACCTGATTGGGATAATCGCTACGGCCAGTGGCCATGATTAAATCATCGCGCACACTAAATGCTAGTTCGGGACGAATTTCCGGATTGGGATTGGATAAGGCAAACACAATGGGCCGCGCCGCCATCACTCTCAGCATCTCGGGCGTCATTAAATCCGGGCCGGATACGCCAATGAACACATCGGCGCCTTCCAGCGCTTCCAGTGCTGTAGTGAGATTGCAGGGGTTAGCAAATTCTGCTTTGTAAATATTGATATCATCACGTCGTGTATGAATGACACCCTTGCGATCGAGCAAAATGATGTTGCTTTTCTGTGCGCCCATGCCGGTTAACAAACGCATGGTGGCAATACCCGCCGCGCCTGCACCCATGCAAACAATGCGTGCGGTGGCCAGTGTTTTACCTTGTAACTCCAGCGCGTTGAGCAGGCCGGCGGCAATCACTATTGCGGTGCCGTGCTGGTCATCGTGAAATACTGGAATATCGAGTAATTCATCCAGACGCCGTTCAATTTCAAAGCAATGTGGCGCGGCTATATCTTCAAGATTAATACCGCCAAAGGTGGGCGAAATACGCACCACGGTTTCAATAAATTCCTCGGGCGTTTTGGCATCCACTTCAATATCAAACACGTCGATATTGGCAAAGCGTTTAAATAAAACCGCCTTGCCTTCCATCACCGGTTTGCCTGCGAGTGCGCCTACATTACCCAAACCCAGCACGGCTGTACCATCTGTTATAACAGCAACCAGATTGCCTTTGGAGGTGTATTTGTAGGCATCATCCGGATTGCGCGCTATGGCGAGCACGGGTTCGGCAACACCCGGTGTGTAGGCCAGCGATAAATCATTTTGTGTGTTGCAGGGTTTGGTTATTTCGATGGCAATTTTGCCGGGTGTCGGATGCAGGTGGTAATCGAGCGCCGCTTGTTTGGTTTCGTTATTCATGTGGCCTGATGGGTAATAGTAAGAGCAAAAGTAGAACTCTGACTATATCACTTCGATAACTTAAGCGCGGCATCCGGCAGCTGCATACCATCTGGATGGCGTAGCTGCATAAAGAACGGATAGTGTTCGGCATGCAGCCAGCCACGAACTTCGATGGTCTTGCCGGGTAGCTGTTGTAACCCGTCTTGTTTGAAATAAAGGATGTCGTTGGCGGCAATGCGGATTTTGAATTTTTCACCGAGCTTGATCCAGGTGGCATCCGAGCCGCTGTGAATTCGGCTAACCTGACCACGGATTCTGCGAAAGCCGTCGTCACCGGATTTTAGTTGGTTCACCTGCATGAGTTGGTAATCGTCCAGCGCCCACACCCCCCGTCGTTGCTGGATAGCAACTTGCTCAACGGATCGATAACAATCTCCATGGTCATCGTTAGGAGGCGTGGTGAAGGCGGTGGCCATGCCGGATTCAAGTAAGCCTGCCTGCAAACTGCGGCCATCGGCCAGGTACACATACGCGAGTGTGCGCTGGTACTTATCCTGACGTTCGCTGCCATATTCCAGGTTAATACGATTGTGGGTTTGAGCCAGCAGGCGAGAGAGGGCGGTTTTGGCGTCATGGCCCAGAGGCTGGGCCGGGCGATTATCGTGAGCCAGCTCGGGCGCGTTAATGCCGATTAAGCGAAGCTTGCGGCCATCTTTCAGACGTAAAGTGTCACCGTCGGTCACGCTACGCACGACAGCCGCCTCATCAATGCGTGCTGCCGGGCAAAGTGGTACGGCCGGGGATGTAAGCGGTAAACACAGACAAAAAAGGACGCCGTAAAACAGCGCCCCCTTGAGTTTGCAGAAAGTCAGTTTGCAGAAAGTCAGTTTGCAGGCCGTTAGCTTGCAAACAGTTGCCTGCAAGGCAGGCACAACTTACTTCGGGCTACCAAAGCGCTTGCGGAACTTCTCAACCTGTCCACCGGCATCAATCACTTTGGATTGGCCGGTATAGAAAGGGTGGCAGTTAGAGCACACGTCTACATGGTAAGACTTGTCACCACGGGTAGAACGGGTGTCGAAGGCATTACCACAGCTGCAAGTAATGTGTATGGCTTTGTATTCTGGATGTATCTCTGGCTTCATGTTGAGCCTCGTAACAGTAGCTACAGTAAAAAGAGCGCGAATTCTACTCTGTCCGCATCGGCCGGGCAACCGCTATCTGAATACTGGTAAATTGGCGGGGGCAAGGCATAATTACCGCATCATCTTAAGGAGGAATCCAAATGATAAAGTTATTGTTCAAGATAGGCATACTGGTTGGTTTGATGCTTTTGGTGCCCTATTACATGCTGGGTGGTGGCACCATGCCGGATTTTCTCAAGGGTATGTTCGAGAGTGGCAAGAAGGCTGCTGCACCACTAACCGGCATGAGTAATGTAACGACCGACAAAGACATTACTCTGTATAAATGCACCAGTGATACCGGCCATATTGAGTTCTCGCAAAGCCCGTGTCTGGGCAAAGGTGAGACCATACGCCTGCAGCCCAATGTGAATGTGGTGCAAAGAACCCGTATTCCCGAGCAGGAAGAAGAATCGAGTGGCCCGAGCGTGATTACGCTTGGCAATAGTGATAAAGACAATA
>JANOOU010000325.1:0-7541 GCA_031421475.1 Gammaproteobacteria bacterium
ATTGCCGGGATCCAGAATCCAAGGAGGGGGAGTAGCGTCACGTCCCTGTGATCTGGGTTCCGGCAATCCCTGCCGGAATGACGCTGGATTTAACAATTCATTAATTTTGTTTGAATGGTATTCTTTTCATCTGACTTATTAATAGAATAGTCCGGGCTATTCCCGGCGTTTTGCGCCTTGCGCTAAAAAATTCAGCCTCGCAAATTAGCTCGCCCAAACTTGTTCAGAGGTTCCTTAAAAAGTGGTTTGTCCCTTTAGTAAATGATGATGCCACTCAATCTGACAACTATGTGACAAATTTTGGCGATGAATGTTTACAAGAGGGTAGAAAAGAGGTGTCCACCAGAACACGCATAGAACATAACGATCAACCTTTATACGCACCCGCTGATGCCAGATATATTATTTCTTCTTCGGTACTGATTCGATCCAATATTTTATTGCGATGTGGAAAACGACCGAATTGTTTCACGATGTCGCGATGATGTTCGGCAAATTTAATATGGTCATCCAGATTATTTTCCCGATACAGCTTTACCGATAAATCTTGCTCTGCCATAAATTCGCTATGCATAAAAGGCATATACAAAAAAATGCGCTGATCTTTATCCAGACTCTGATCAAGATTATGTTTTACGGCATGCCAGGCAATTTCCACCGCCTTACGTTCCGTGCTAAAACTTTTAGCCTGATTGCGAAACATATTGAGTGGAAATTGATCCAGAATAATCACCAGCGCCAGACAACCTTTGCCATGCTCGCGCCACGCATCAAGCTCGCCCGCCGCGGCTGATAGCCATAACGGTTCATATTGGGTAAAAATTTCATGATCCAGATCGGGTGTGGCGGCAAACCACTGGGGTCTAACTCTGTTTGCGTACCAGAAATCTATTACAGCCTGGGAATTAACAGGCATGTTCATCACTCAAAATACGGCACGACATGATCGCTCCCCGGCAATTTTTCAAAAATACATGACCCTGCCCTATCATAACCACCGCCGAACACGCATTTTGTATGCGGCATAAACGGCACCAAATCGCTGCTCCAGATATGACTCTTCTCGCAGCACCACCCCCACATGCATAGTGACCATAAGTGGCAACAGCAGTAGCAGCGGCCATAACGAATTAATTATCAATGCAGCAGCAAAATACAAACCTGTCATAGCGACATACACCGGATTACGTGAAAATTTAAATGGCCCTGTCACAACCAGCGCCGTGGATGACTCATAGGGATGCGGTGAAGTCTGCGCCGTGCGCATTGTAACAAAAGCCCAACGTACCAGAATGGCGTTTATCACCAGCAAAGTTACACCAATAGCCATTCTATACAGTGTTTGATCTGTAACGGTTACAGGATGCACCAGGTGCAGTATCACGGATATTGTAAACGCAATTAAATATAATCGCGGAGGCGCTGCAATAATTTCAGGGTTTGTATTTTTTTCTGCAGCCATATTAGTCGTCATTATGAATGTTGTAGATAAATATAATTAACAACGATTTCTATTGCCATTCTAGTCATAGCCAATGGCATAAACGGATGTTGTGGCCATTGCGTGAGAATCTGTTCAGGCAGAGCAGGAATATGCAAAAACCCACATTTCATTCCAGGTTCATTCATTTGTGCATAATGTAAACCATGATACAAAATTTGATTGCACAGACTATTTCCACAATGATGGGAAACAGATGCAGGGATACCTTTATTTTTTATACACTCCACCATTTCTTGTAAATTACCCAAGGTTGCCATATAGGCTGCGTCACCTGTTTCTTCTATAAAATCACCCTGAGGTGGTGCACCCGTTTTTAAGGGTGGCGCAATAAATCTGTAGTTAGTGGCAATGGATTCAAGGGTGACCCGGTTGTACCCGGGTGCCTGGCCTATAAACAAACAGTATGAAGGTTTGTTTTTTATTATAATTTCTTCAAGCGACTGTTTAACGGACTGTGTATCATCGTTAATGATTGCTATAACAATATTATTTGATATTGATTTTAAACTTTCAGGAAGATCATGTGTAAATGATGACACCACAATGTCAGATGCATTCGTTATACTCTCTTTTGATTTAAAACCCGTAAGCAGGATTTTCAAAATTCAACTCCTGTTTTATGGTTAGGCGCATCACCCAGCGTGACTGAATCAAAACTTCCCTAACAGCTTGTTGAAAAAAAATTACAAATTAAAATTTACAAATGGAAATTCTGGCCCAGATACACTTCGCGTACATGTTCATCCGTGAGTACCGTCTCGGGTGTGCCTTCGGCTATGATTTCACCGGCACTGAGGATGTAGGCGCGCTGGCATATGCCCAGGGTTTCGCGCACATTGTGATCGGTGATGATGATGCCGATATTTTTTTCGGATAGTTGCCGGATGATGCGCTGGATTTCCAGGACCGATATGGGATCAACACCGGCAAAAGGCTCATCAAGCAAAATAAACGCGGGTTCGGCGGCCAGGGCGCGTGCTATTTCTACGCGACGGCGCTCACCGCCTGAAAGGCTAATGCCGTTGTTATCGCGAATATGGTCGATTTGCAGTTCATCGAGCAGATTTTGCATGCGTTCCAGGCGTTGTTTTTTATCCAGTGATTTTCGGGTTTCCAAAATGGCGAGAATGTTTTCACTCACCGTGAGTTTGCGAAACACCGAGGCATCCTGCGGTAAATAACCCAGGCCAAGCCGGGCACGAGCGGGCATGGGTAAGTGGGTGATGTTGTGGGCATCCAGAAATATCTGGCCACGGCTGGCGGGCACCAGCCCTGCAATCATATAGAAGCAGGTGGTTTTACCGGCACCATTGGGGCCTAGCAAGCCGACGATTTCACCGCTTTGTACCTGCAAGGACACATCGTTAACGACTTTGCGGCGGCGGTAATGTTTGATCAGGTGATCGGCGCGAAGAATGCTCATTGTTTTTGTTCGGTTTTAGTTTCTTTTGGGGGGGTGTCGGGCTTGGTTTTTTCCGGCATGACGGTGATGCTAACGCGCGCCGGCGTGGTGCTGGATGCCTTGTCACCGGCGCCCGCTTTCACCACGCTGGTTTTGGTGTTGTAAATAATGTGTTCACTGGTGAATCGATTGCCTTGTTGCACCAGTACGGCATTACGAGTAAGCGTGAGCAAACCTGCCCCGGCCTGATATTCCATTTCTTCGCCTTGCGCGCTAATTTCGTAATTTTGATCGGTGAGCTGAGAGAAGCGGGCCGGTTTACCCAGTATGTGTACTTTTTGCACGCCCTGATCATTGGTGCGAAAACGAATTTCGTCACCGTTAATACGTAACGTGCCTTGCACAATGCGTACATTGCCGCGATAGATGCTCAAGCCATCACGCTCGTGAATTTCGACCTGATCCGCTTCGATCTGAATAGGCTGTTCGGCGTCAGATGTTTTAGCCACGACGACAGCGGGAACGACCAGTAGCGCAATGACGAATAAATTATTTAACCGGCGCATGTGTGCCTCGGACATTGGATGTGAGTTTGAGTATATCGCGCTTGCCGTCGAACGCCATGCCCAGGCTATTCAGTTCCAGCGTGTCAGTGCTTTTATGTGCGGGTTGATCGGTTTCGGCCAGTTTTTTGTGTGGGTCAATTTTTAAATAACTGGTTTCAATGAGCAAGGCCGTTTGTTGCGGGGTGCTCTCGCGACGGATTTTTACCTGATCATAGAGATGGATGATATCGGTATCACCATGAACCACTGCGCGCTCGGCTACTACTGACCAGTTGCCACGCTGATCATGGATTTCGATGCGTGGCAGGGTGACTTCACTGCTGTCACTGTCGGAGTAATGTTGCAACTTATCGGCACGTAATTCGTAGGCGGGTACGCCATTTTTGTCCATTTGTTGCACAGAAAAACCATCCATAAAATAATCTGGAAAATGTTTTTGTTTTTGTGTGGTGATCAGCGGTGAATCTTTAAAGGCATTCTGCAACCACAATGTGATCAGCGCAAAAACAATGACAATGGATAAACTGATAAATGCTTTCATTAATTAGGTGCCTCTGAATAAGTCAGAGCTTCCTTAACATTCGATTCGCGGTAAGTCATGTCTGGCATTATTTAATATAGGTTTGCAGTTTTTCATGCAGCAGACCTTTGGCTTGCATAATCATTTCGCACACATCGCGGCCCGCGCCGCGGCCACCATTGTGTTCAGTAATCCAGTGAGCATGTTGTTTTACAAACGGGTGGGCATCCTGCACGCATATGGCAAGCCCAACACGACACATCACCGGTAAATCCACTACGTCATCACCGACATAAGCGACTTCTTCATCTTGCAGGCCAACGTGTTGCATGAGTTCTTTATATGCAGGCAGTTTGTCGCGCTTGCCCTGATAAACATGGCGTATGCCCAGATCTTTTGCCCGGTGTTCGACAACCTTTGAAACGCGTCCGGTGATAATGGCTATATCCACGCCGCTGTCTTGCAGCATGCGCATGCCATGGCCGTCTTTGGAATGGAAGGCTTTATATTCTTGGCCATCGTCGCCGATAAATAATGAACCGTCGGTGAGCACGCCATCCACATCAAAAATAACCAGTTTAATATTTGCCGCTTTTTGTAAAATATCTTGCATGGTTTGGGTCCTGTTGTGAGACGCTTACACTACGCCAGCACTTAATAAATCCTGCATGTTCAGTGCGCCTACCAGTTTATTATTTTCATCGACAACCAGCATGGCGCCGATTTTGTTATCTTGCATCATCTTGACGACTTCGGCTGCAAGCAAGCTGCTACGCGCGGTTTTGCAGTGAGCTGTCATTACATCCACTATTTTTGCAGTTTTAATATTGATGTCTTTATCGAGTGTGCGCCGTAAATCACCGTCGGTATAAATACCCAGTATTTTTTCGTTAGCATCAACAATAGCGGTCATGCCGAGATTTTTTTTGGTCATCTCGACGAGTGCATCACGCAAGCTGGCATCGGCACTGACTTTCGGTATGGCAGCACCGGTGTGCATGACGTCAGATACGTGCAATAACAGACGACGACCCAAGCTGCCGCCGGGGTGTGACAGTGCAAAATCCGTTTCGGTAAAACCGCGTGAATCAAGCAATGCCACGGCCAGCGCGTCACCCATGACCAGTGCCACGGTGGTGCTGGAGGTGGGTGCCAATCCCAATGGGCAGGCTTCTTTTTCAACGCTTACATCGATATGAATATTGGCGGTGCGCGCCAGTGTGGATTGTGGCCGACCGGTGAGTGCGATCAAGGGCACGCCCAGGCGTTTAATGATGGGCACGATGGTTAAGATCTCGTGGGTTTCACCGGAGTTAGAGAGGGCGATGACAACATCTTTTGCGGTAATCATGCCCAAGTCACCGTGGCTGGCTTCGCCGGGGTGCACAAAAAAAGCCGGGGTGCCGGTGCTCGCCAGCGTGGCGGCAATCTTGCCGCCAATGTGCCCGGATTTGCCCATACCGATGACCACCACCCGGCCCTGGCAGCCGAGAATGATTTCACAGGCTTTAACAAAATCATCGTTAATACGTGCTTTTAATGCGGTGACAGCGGCGAGCTCGGTTTCAATGACAGCAAGGCCGAGTTTTTTTAGTTGATCGTGATTCATGGTGGGTGATTCAAGTGTGGGTCCTGTGGAATTTGTCGAATGATACATGAGCCGGTGAATTGTTGACATGCCATATCATCAGGAACCGGCATGGAGAGTGCCGGTTTGCCAGGTAAAAGGGCGAGGTGCTTTGAGTGAGTGGTGCAGGTTCGAGTGATGCGCAAACGCAGTAACGGATGAAAAGCGTAGTGACTGCGCAAGGTCATGTAGCGCAGCATCGTAGATTGATCGTGTCATGTAAAAGGCGCTGTTTTTACAGCGCCTTTTTTAATGTGTAACGTTTATCTACTCAGAGCCCATTAACGCGAACCCATAACGTGTACTCGCATGTCAGCTGAGCATGGCGCCAAACGTATTTTCCAGTTCCTTCGGATTCTTTAAAAAGAGTGCATACATTTGCTCGGAGAAACTATCCGGGAATATATCCACTTCACCTCGTTTCAGGCTATCCAGTGTGCGGTCGGCGACTTGGCTGGGGGGTGCTTTTTCCATTTCAAAATTCGCCGTCATGCGGGTATCAATGGGTCCGGGATAAACACCGGCAACAATAATATCATCGCGTTGCAATTCTATTCTTAATCCTTGAGTGAGCGAGTGCAGGGCCGCTTTGGTAGCGGAATAAGGGCCCAGGCTGGGGAAGTTGCTGATGCCGGCGATGGATGAGATATTCACAATGGCGCCTTTGCTTTTTTTAATCGCAGGCAGCAGTGCCAGCGTTAAATTTAACGGGCCAAAATAATTGGTATCCATTTCAATATGTGCAATATTGCTGGCGTTATCGGCACTGGAAAGACAGGCGTTGGCTATGCCGGCGTTATTTATCAAAATATCGAGAGCCGTTATTTTAGAGGCCAGCGCCTGAATGTGATCATGGTGTGTAATATCCAGTAACACCGGCTCTACAACTTCTTTATTGATAGCGGTTAACTCGGCAAAGCTGCTGGTGTCACGGGTGCCTGCATAGACCTTACGGGCGCCGCGTTGTACCAGGCTGGTTACAAATGCCTTGCCGATGCCGCGATTTGCGCCAGTAACCAGGGCGATCTTGCCTTTTACATCAAATTGTTTCATGTGATTTACCTTTGCGTGTGTGTGCATGGTGTCCAGTGTTATACATTTGTTAAGAAATGATAATGGGCTTAAAATGAATAACATTTATCCATGAATAGCATCAATATGAACGCGCACACCAATTTGCTGGCCTGTATGGAGGTTTTTATTCAGGTGGCCGAGAGCCGAAGTTTTTCTGAAGCGGCCAGAAGAATGGGTATTTCACAATCGTCAGTGTCGAGGCAGGTCAGTGCATTGGAAACCAGTCTTGGCGTGCGATTGTTGCAGCGCACAACACGGAACCTGAGCTTGACAGAAGCAGGTGAGATTTATTATGAAAAATCACGGCAAATTCAGCGTGAAGTGATTGAAGCCGGCAATGCCATTTGTTCATTTAAACATAATCCGTCCGGGCTGCTTAAAATTGGCGCACCCATAGGCTGGACAGAAATTAAAATTGCACCCTACCTGAGTCAGTTTATGGCGATGCATCCAGAAATTGAGCTGGATATAGTCGCGACAGATGATATGCAGGATGTAGTCGAAGAACGGCTTGATCTGGTATTACGCGTGGCAACGCCGCATGACAGCAGTTATGTGGCGCAATCATTAGGTAAAATTATTTTGGTATTGTGTGCAACGCCCGAGTATTTTCAAAAACACGGTAAACCCTTTGCACCGCAGGAATTGTTGGCGCACAACTGTATTGCTTTTAATCACAGTCACTCCTGGACATTTTCTGATAAGACAACCGAACAAGCGGTGAATGTGAGCGGCAAGGTCAATACCAATATGGTTTCAGTGATGATATCCATGGCCTTGCAGCATATGGGCATAACGCTGTTGCCGACTCAACTAATACGTGATCAACTGGCTAGTGGTGCTTTGGT
>JANOOU010000326.1:0-5351 GCA_031421475.1 Gammaproteobacteria bacterium
GTCGTTAAGTTTAATGTACACCTTTGCCAATTCATAGTAAACAGCAGGATCGTTGGAATCAAAATCTAAAATTTGCTTAAAAAATTGTTGGGCATTCACATAATTCCCAATTTCTTTTTCTTTAATTCCAAACCTTCAAAACCCAGCCAGTTTATACAACCGCTTGGCTTCTTCTGGATTTTTTTCCACCACCTTGCCTTCTTCGTACATCATGGCGAGCGTGGTGAGCGAGCCGATCATGCCTTGTTCGGCGGCCTTGCTGAACCAGTTCACGGCTTCGGCGGCATTGGGCAGGGTGCATTCACCTTCGAGGTACATAAAACCCAAACCATGCTGGGCAAGCGCGCAGCCTTTCTCGGCCGAGGCTTTCATCCACTTGTAAGCCTGCTCGTCGCTGCGTACCACACCTAGGCCGTTCTGGTACATAATCGCCACCCGATGCATGGCATCGGCATTACCCTGATGGGCAAATGGCATGAGCAAGCGCATGGCGTGGCTAAAACTTCTGCCTTCAAATGCGGCTATACCGCTGGAAAAGTCCTGGCTTTGATTGTCTATGGTTTGACTCATGGCTGACTCTCATCTACTTTGGGGGCGGCGCAAGCCTATAACAATGCGCCAGCCGTTCGAATATCCCCAATGGGGAAAATACCCGCTGTCATCCCCCGATAGGGATATTCAGACCAGGCCGTTCACTATTTATACTTGCCGCCATTCGATGTGGGCTATAAAATCGCCCGCCTCACTACAGGCCATTGCAAATCTTCAGGCGCACATATCAGGAGCACATCATGAACAAGCAATATTACGACACAGTCGTCAAGCTGGAAAAAGACGGTATAGATCCCGAGTACATCCAGGGCTGGCAGGGCGGTTTCGTCTTGAACCCCTCCCGTGAAGAACAGCGTGTAACAGACGCATACAATGCCGGTTTTGCTGACGGCCGCGCCAAAAACACCAGCAGCGCTGCCAAGTTCAAGAAGTAATCAGAACCTGCCAGCCGTTAAAAAAAGGCCGGGGAACCGGCCTTTTTTGTGCCTGCCTGTTTTGTGCCGACCTAGTCTTCACCCCGGTTGCTCTTGCGCAGAGCCCGCTCTTCCGAGACCTCGGATTGACCATCTATCATCTGCGCCTTAGCCTTCTTCAAGTTAGCCAGCATCTCCGGCACTTCAATTTCAATCATGTGCTGGGTGATCCATTTATTATCTTTGACGCCCATCACCAGACTCATGGCATCGCCAAACAAACGTTTGTAGTTAAAGCCTGGCTCTTCTTTTTCAGCATCCCAGCCGCATTCGGCATAGGCGCTCATGCGTTCATTGAGCAGGGTAATGAACGGTGTTTGATAATCCTGACCCTTGCCGAGCAGATCTTCACCGTTCTCCTGCATGTCTTTCACCAGTTTCAAAGCCATTTTGGTGATCATTTCTAGACGCTGCTCTTCCGGCAACTGGTTGGCCACCAGGCGGTCAGTGACCGACACCAGAAACGCACAAGCCTCCTTGATCATGTCCAACCGCATCGCCTGGGAATCGGTTTGAAATTCTTCGTTTTCCATATCCAGCACCATGCCCGCTGCAACTTTCCAGGTTATAAAGGCCAGGGTGCGTGCACGCGCTTCAATCGAGAATTCCTTGCCCTGATTATGCCATTTGGTGTTAATTCGGAGTCTCACAATACCCTCAATATAATATGCATGTCGCAGAGCGACTCTAACTTACCCTCCTCTCCTCGCGGGGAGAGCGAAGCGAGGGGGGCGCAGCCGGGAACCGCCGACAATTCGGCGGTGGGTGAGGGCAACGGGTATGGCCAACATGGCCATTTACCCATACCCATTAATGGTTGACTGCTCAGGCTAAACAGTAAAAAGTGTAGGTCACGAATGTTACACCTTTTCATTATTTCATGGCCGTCAGAATAATAGGGTTTCAGATGCAGACTTTACAATCGATCGTACAAACCAATTGCCATATATCCGATGCCCAATATGCTGGCAACTACACCCTGTGCATTTATCTGTTGAAAATGCGTGAATATTATCGCTGGGAATCGCAACTGCCCTTTGGTAAACCTTTATCGAATGATGATATTGGCCGCTGGCTGAGCGAACGTGAACAACTGTGGACACAACTCGAAAATCACGATTATGCAGCACTCAATGTTAATGGAGCACAGGTTAATCCTTTTGAAACCCGCGCAGTGAATGCACTGATTAACGATCAGGGCCTGGTTTACAGTGGCGGTTATGGTCATTACGGCAAACCGGTTTTTTTTCTGGCCGAGCTGCAACTCAAACAAATTCAGGATGATTACACCATTTATATTTCCGGGCGCGAACTGGCGCGCGATCTGGCAGCACCACCGGGCATGGCCCAGGATAAATGCGTGTATATTCGTCGCGAATCGCTGCGGCGTTTTATCTGGGAAAAATTTGAAGAATCGCACTGGCACAAAGACGAAAATCCCTTGTCACGCGCTCTCGCCTGTTACAACTTTAACCAGCAACCTGAAACCGCACTGGAGAACATGACAGACCACGAACTGGACACGGTTTTATTACACGAAATTGGCGAGATTAAAGCCGGACAAATACTGGGCGAAGAATGGGAGCACATGCTCGCCAGCTTGCCACGTTCGCAAGCTGAACTCATGGCACGCGCAGTACGTGATCACCTGGCTGATGCCTTATCCACCTTGCCGGAATTAATCAAAACATCCGCCGCCGCACAAATTCATTTTTATTTCGCCAATTTAAGCAGCTTGCGAAAAGTTATTTTTCCAAGTTTGATGCAGGCATACAAGGAATGGCATGCCAGCCAGAATGATTCGGCTATCCGTGGTTTAATCAATCAATCGTTCCGTCATTGGCGCAGCACGGCACAGAAAATGATCAGTCTGCACAAAACCCATGGCGCGGCGTGTCAGCCGCATCTTGAAGCATTGATCAAGAGCAGTTATTTATAACAAGGATTTTATTAATATATTTCAAGACAGGCAGACTCTTTATCTTGAATAAACTGTTTTATTGCCAATTTATGCTTGATCAAAAGCTCCGCTACATAGGTTCTGGATTGATTTCCACATTTTAGCCAGATAATTTTAGGCGGTGGCCCTTGCATCAGACTCAACTCATGAAAATCTGAATCCTGCGTTACCAGCGTAAAGCCCTGTGTTTTTGCGAACTGCCAAAGCTCAATATCAGCAGCCTGTTCCAGATGCTCCAGAGTTACTTGCGTACTACCCGGAAAATCTTGCAGCAGTCGCGCCACCAAGCGAAATGAAAGGTTTTCATCTAGCAACAGTTTCATGCAGCATGAATACTCGTGAGCTTATGCTCCCGATCAGAGGCAAATGCCAAACACGCCGATATATCACCTGCATTTAATTCCGGATAATCCTCCAGAATTTCAGCATGGGTCATACCTGCAGCCAGCCAGCTCAACACATCATAAACAGTAATACGCAAGCCTCTAACACAGGGTTTGCCGCCGCGCTTGCCGGGTTCAAGAGTGATTATGCTGTGGTAATCCATATGCCTACCTCGGTGTGAGTAGACTGAGTATAACCAAGACACCCATAGTACAACAGCTTGAGGTATATCTATTTTCAAAAACGCTTCTACTGAGCCTGATGGCACCTCAACCCGTCCGTCCATATCAAATACTTGAAAAATAGACCTATCCCGTTTTACCGGTTTTTATTTATACTCAATTACGTTAATGTTTCTTACGTTACGGGCCAGGCCCGTCTCCAAAACTCTTCATCCCACATAGAAGCCACGGCATGTCTCACGATTCCACACAACGCAAACCCCTGCAAACCATCCACGAAATCAAGCCCGGTAGTTTCATTTATCTGAAAGAAAATGCCTTGCCCAAAGATATCTGCCGCGAAATGATTCGCCGTTTTGAAGCACAGCCCGAGGATCAATATCGTGGCCGCATCGGACAGAATTTTCAGGAGAACCACCAGGTTAAAAAATCTACCGATATTGCCCTCAGCGCACATGAGCACTGGCTCGATATTCACAAGGAATTATTTCGTTCATTAAGCACGACGGTCCGGGAATTTTCGGACGCATTCCCTTTTTTCAAAGGCCCGTTCAAGGACATAGGCTATGCCATGCAACGCACCAGTGAAGGCGAGTTTTATCATTGGCATATCGACGGCGGCAGTCATGATTTTGCGGATAGACAACTGGTGGCGCTGTGGTATTTAAATGATGTAGCTGGCCCCGGTGGCGCCACTGAATTTATGTTTCAGGATGTCGCGGTGCAACCCAAAGAAGGGGCACTGCTATTATTTCCGCCGTTCTGGACCCACGAACACCGTAATTCACAATTACAAAAAGGCGTGAAATATGTTGCCACCACCTGGATCTCATTTGCCTGATATGCTGGCCCCATAAAAATGATTATTTCCCATCCAGTATCATCCGCGGATTATGAAAAATATTTTGATTTACGCTGGCGTATTTTGCGTGAACCCTGGCAACAAGTGCGTGGCAGTGAACGAGATGAACTGGAAAGCAGCAGCTTCCACATTATGATTTGCGACGACAACCATGCTATTTTGGCAGCGGGACGATTACATGCCGCCACTGAAAAACAGGCTCAAATTCGTTATATGGCAGTAGAATCGACACAACAGGGAAAAGGTATCGGCGCGGTGCTACTTAAGACGCTGGAACAGCTTGCAAAAGAAAAAGAATTTCAATCAATAGTGTTACACGCCAGAGAGATCGCCTTGCTATTTTATTTAAAACACGGTTATCAACAACTGGAAAAATCTCATCTGCTATTCAACAGCATTCAGCATTTCAAAATGGTTAAGGTTTTATGAGAGCGCCCTGCGCGATGGCTAAAGCACGAATGACACCTGCTGTAGGATATTCATCAGCACCGGTTTGCAAATAAAACTGCCACTCGGCATACAAATTTGCCAGTTCTGGATCGGAGCCATGACAACCCAAAACGTGGATCACATGGTTACCCACCTTCCACGGCCCATCACCCTTGTACTGGCCGCGCACCAGATGAATACCTTGCGGGTTTTGTTGATGCCAGAATACATCAAAAAATAACAAGCCTTCGGCGTGTTTGAAGTATTCCGCCATGATATGTTTTTCGCCATTGGCCAAACGAATCATCAATGGCGCTTTCATTGAAAACAAATCAGCCATAACCCACCATCAAACTAGAATATCAATGTCCTGAATTTCGCTACCGGTGTTCACCACCACTTCGCGTGCATTGGGCATTTTGTTCAGAATATAGGCGGCCATTAAATAGAAGTTACGTTTATCTTCGAGACAAAATGCATCCACCAGTTTATTGGCAACCACCTGACAG
>JANOOU010000327.1:0-6527 GCA_031421475.1 Gammaproteobacteria bacterium
CGTCCGAATTTTTTATGCACTGTAATTGCAAATGGGGATTTTTCCTTGGCGTAAGTTTGAAAAACTACCTTGAGACAGGGAAAGGAAAACCTCATCCTGAAGACCCGAATTTCTGATTGCTGTATTGGTTTAGAATAAAGACAGCTAACATGGCGGGCGCGCCCCTCAACTTTACGTTAGGCGTTATATATGACCATCATAGCCAACCTTCGCGTCACAGAAATCAAGGCTTTTGTTCCAGCCAAGGACTTCAACCTGTCCAAGCAGTTCTACCAGGACATCGGCTTCACCATGGCATCGGAGGGAGGAGGTGTTGCCTACTTTCATTTTGAGCAGGCAAGCTTCTTGCTCCAAGACTTCTGTGCGGAGTCGATGGCTGAAAATTTCATGATGCATATGCTCGTCGAGAATGTTGAAGCGTGGTGGTGTCGCATCAATGACAGCGGAGTGGTCGCAAAGTACGGTGTGAAGGTATCGAGCATTGAGATTCAGCCCTGGAGGATGCGAGATTTCTGTATCACGGATCCATCGGGTGTTCTTTGGCGCATCGGTCAGAACATAGAATGAATGTCCCAGAAAATATGCGTCTTGCGCAAGTTGCGATGCCTAACACTACGGTCAAGCGGGATGGGCCAAAAACGGCGCGCCCCCAATGCCGGTAAGTTAAGGCCGTTGAGCGCTTTTGTAGGTCCGAATTTATTCGGACAATGGTCTGTTTAATGGCACCTTTGTGCGAATAAACTCGCACCTACATTCTTAACTTACCGGCATTGGGCGCGCCCCTTACCTTCGCGTTATGCCACCAGGGATTAAAGATCATGGGCACATACTCCATTTGTAAGGACGGCAGGCTACTCGTTTGGGAGGCGGAAAGACTTTGGTATCTTTCTAAAGAGTTGCCCGTCAAGGTTGTCCCGCTTTCAGCCATCACCAACTTCGATGACGTGTGTTGGTTCCATTCAAATGAAAAAATGCCAACCTGTAGAGCGGTGGCATCCCATGCCAAGCGCATTTACGAAGCAGATCTTTCGCGGCCTATTATTCTTTCGGCCAGTGGCATCATGATGGATGGAATGCATCGCGTAGCTAAAGCGTGGCTCCTTGGCATGGAGGAAATACAAGCAGTGCAGTTCTCAGCAGACCCGCCACCCGATCAAATACTACCTAGGCGCCCCTGAATAATTATTCAGGGGCGACTAAATAAGTGCCATTCGTCTCAGGGCCACTAATTTGTTGTTAGAAAGTGATGTCAGTCTGATTTTTATATGACAATACAATAACAGGCTTTCAGCCTTAACCATTAACCCTCTAATTATCACCACAGGAAATATTATGTACCGCACCAATAGTATCAACACAGGCGTATTTCTGGGATCTCTTCTTATAACAGGATTTCTTGTTTTACTGGCTTACGGCATCACGCAGTGGTTAGGAATGGATCCAGGCAATCTTCGCAACTGGGTTGTAGGGCTTTTAGTTTTATGGTGGCTGGTTACCATAGTGACCTTGCCATGGGATTTGTACTTTAAAGCGCGTGCTTTATTATTAGACACTCAGCACTCTCATAAAGAGGGTATGAGCATTGCTGAAAGCGATGTAGTTTATGTAAAACGCTGGGCTAAGTTATCATTCATTATCGCAATTGCTCTTCATCTGGTTTCAGCTGTAGGTCTTGCATTACTTGAAGTTTATGGTGTTTCGGAGTTAGGTTATTTTGCCTCTGCCGCCGCGATATTGCTCATGGGCTTGCGCCCGGCTCTGCGCGCTTACGACTATTTGGTTGCTCGGCTAAGCAATATAGGCCGCGATATCCGTTATCCACGTGACGACGTGCTCGCCGTAAAAAAACACGTCGAAGTATTACGCGAGCAGCTGGACAAGGTCATTAGTGATTTAGATCTGGATAACAATTATTCGTGGGCATCAACTCTCGAAACACGGATTAAGACGCAAACTACCGAGCAAGAAAAGTTGCGTCATGAGCTGGAAGAATTACGCCGAACAAATGATGAATCACATCGCCAACTTGCCCATGAAGCCGAGGTAGCCGCCTCAAAAATCGCGGGCGGAGCCAAAGTTATTGGCCACGTTAGGGAATTAGTCCGCTTCTTTAAAGATGCTTGATGGTGCCAGATTTTGTTTTGCAGACTCTCTGAACAAAATCAGAGAGTATCTGCCGTAAAAATAATGTTCCGTCTTTTTCAACCAGCACGCGGCAAACCCTACTAACAAAATAACTGTTACAGGAACACTGTGAACGACGCACAAAAAAATAACCCACTGCATGGACTGACATTAGCAACCATCCTCACTCGTCTGGTTGAACACTATGGCTGGGAGGAACTGGGCAAACGGATTGATATTAACTGCTTCAAAAACGATCCCGGCATTAAATCCAGCTTAAAGTTTTTGCGTGCTACACCCTGGGCCAGAACCAAGGTGGAGGAGTTATATTTACGTGATAAATTAGAACCCTAAGTTCGCCTGGTGAAAAGATTACTGAGCCATTGCTCTCTCAGCTCGCGACAACCTGGATTAATTTCTCTGCCTGCGTGCGCCTCTGTGTCAAAATCCCCCCATGGCTGGCCGCATCCCCCAATCCTTCATTGATGACCTCATCGCCCGCGCCGATATTATTGACGTGGTGGGCGCACGCGTGCCGCTGAAAAAACGCGGCAAGGAATACATTGCCTGCTGCCCGTTCCACAGCGAAAAAACGCCTTCCTTTACCGTTAACCAGAGTAAACAGTTTTATCACTGCTTTGGCTGTGGCGCGCACGGCACGGCACTGAGCTTTGTAATGGAGTACGACCGGCTGGAGTTTGTGGATGCGGTGGACTCACTGGCGGCAACGTATCAACTAGAGGTGCCGCGTGAGCAGGGCGAGGCGAAAGCCGATGATCGTGGACCGTTGTATGATTTATTGACACAAACGGCGGATGCCTATCGTGTCGAATTAAAAAATTCACCACGGGCTGTAGAGTATTTAAAAGGCCGCGGCTTATCCGGCGATGTCGCGAAAACATTTTCGCTGGGTTATGCCCCCGACAGCTGGGATTTTTTACAAACAGCACTCGGCGCACAACACAATTCCAATTTGTTTCGCGCCGGGATGTTAATTGAAAAGTCCGCCGCCAAATATTACGACCGTTTCCGCGACCGAATCATGTTCCCGATCCGCGACCGGCGTGGCCGCATTATCGGTTTTGGTGGCCGCATTCTGGATAAAGGCGAGCCCAAATATCTGAACTCACCGGAAACACCGCTGTTCCACAAAGGCCAGGAACTATACGGCCTGTATGAAGCGCAGCAGGCCACACATAAACTGACACGCATCATGGTAGTGGAAGGTTACATGGATGTGGTGGCGCTGGCGCAACACGGCATTACCTATGCGGTGGCGACGCTAGGTACCGCCACCTCCAGCGAACAGATTTCGCGATTATTTCGTGTGGTTCCAGAAATTGTATTTTGTTTTGATGGCGATCGCGCCGGGCGTGCCGCCGCCTGGAAGGCACTGGAAAATACCTTGCCGGTTTTGAGCGATGGCGTGCAGGCACGATTTTTATTTTTACCGGATACGGAAGATCCGGATTCACTGGTGCGCAAGGAAGGCCGCGAAACGTTCGAGAGCCGTTTGCTAAGGGCTCAACCCTTGTCGGACTTCCTGCTGGATCATCTCGCCAGCCAAACCGACATGAGCAGCACGGATGGCCGCGCGCGACTGGCTGAACTGGCGCGCCCGCTAATCGGCAAACTCGGTGAAGGCGTGTTTCGTGAATTACTCAGTGCACAACTGGCGCAACGTGTAGGCTTATCTTTACCCGCCATGCAGCAACACCTGCCCGCCGCGCCACCACCGCAACAACAGCTGCACCCGGATCGCCCATCGCGACCCTTAAAAAATCCACAGCCATCACGTCATCAGGTACAGGTTACGCCGCTGCGTTTGGCGATAGCGCTATTGTTGCAGCACCCCGAGCTGGCGACGCAGCACGTTTTACCAGCTGAACTTAAAACATCCGCTATAACCGGCATTGAACTGTTATTCAATCTGCATGCGGTGATTTTGCAAACCCAAAACCTATCCTCCTCTGCCCTGATTGAACGCTGGCGCGAAACGCCCGAGCTCGACGCCTTGCAAAAATTACTGGCCTGGGAAATTCCCGATAGCGGCGACAAATCTCAGCGCCAGCGCTTGTTTAGCGATGCCATACACAAATTACAGCAGCACCAAATACACTCCCGATTCGAGCAATTGCTGGAAAAAAGTCACCTGAACGGATTAAGTGCCGACGAAAAAGCCGAGCTGCGCAGGCTCTCGACTCGCGACAACCCGTAAAAAATAAATACACCTCATGAATTGATCTTGCGATAATAGCTTGCTATTTTTCGCGGCTAATCTGAACCCACTGACATCCGGGAGCACTGGTACATGTCTAACAACTATTTGTTTACCTCCGAATCTGTTTCTGAAGGCCACCCCGACAAGGTTGCCGACCAGATTTCGGATGCCATCCTCGATGCCATTCTGGAACAGGATCCGACTGCCCGCGTGGCCGCCGAAACCATGGTGACCACGGGTTTGACTGTTCTGGCCGGTGAAATTACCACCCAGGCCAACGTCAACTACGCCAAAGTCGCACGCGAAACCATTCGCAGTATTGGTTATGACGACCCGCAATTACGCTTTGATGCCGACGGCTGCTCGGTGCATGTTTGTTACGGCACGCAAAGCCCAGACATCGCGCAAGGCGTTGACCGTGCATCGGATGATTATTTAAACCAGGGCGCCGGCGACCAGGGCCTGATGTTTGGTTATGCCTGCGATGAAACCGATCACTACATGCCACTACCCATTTACTTATCGCACCGTCTGGTCGAACGCCAGGCCCTGCTGCGCAAAAATGGCCACCTGCCCTGGCTGCGCCCGGATGCCAAATCGCAGGTCACCATCAAATATGTCAACGGCAAACCGGACAGCATCGATACCGTGGTACTTTCCACTCAACACAGCCCGGAATACAGCCCTGCATCCAAGCAGAAAGTACTGCATGAAGCCGTGATTGAAGACATCATCAAACCAGTGCTGCCGAAAGAACTCATCAAAGGCAAAATCAATTTTCTGGTTAACCCAACTGGCTGCTTTGAAATCGGTGGCCCGCACGGCGATGCCGGCCTCACGGGTCGTAAAATTATTGTGGATACCTACGGTGGTGCCGCACCCCATGGTGGTGGTGCGTTCTCCGGCAAAGATCCATCCAAAGTTGATCGCTCCGCCGCGTATGCAGCGCGTTATGTTGCCAAGAATATTGTTGCGGCCGGCCTGGCATCAAAATGTCTGGTACAGGTGTCATACGCCATCGGCGTGGCACAGCCCACCAGCATCATGGTGGAAACCTACGGCACCGGCAAAGTCAGCGATGAAAAATTAACTGACTTGGTGCGCAAGCATTTTGATTTGCGCCCGAAAGGCATTGTGCAAATGCTTGACCTGCTGCGCCCTATTTATCGCAAAACCGCGGCCTACGGTCACTTTGGTCGTGAAGAACCCGGCTTCAACTGGGAAAAAACCGACAAGGCTGCGGCACTGAAAGCTGACGCAAAGTAATTAATTTTAACTACGGGATTTTTGATTCAAACAATCATCGCTATCTCATCTGTCATTCCCGAATGCATTTGTCGGGAATGACGTCAGGTTGATAGTGCTGATAGTAAATCAATAATTTCAATGCACATTCCGAGGAGCGTTGCAGCCGGCACTGAACATTGTTCTTGCCGGTCAGGCTCGGATAAAGGTTTATCAGAAATAATTTTGGTAAATCCGATACAACGGCGCTCATTTCTTAAATGCGTTTTTTAGGAGATGATCATGAGCGCGAAAAAACCTGCTTTAAAAAATACTGCCGTAAAACAACCTGCCCTCAAGGCAGTCAGCAACTTTTCTGATTACAAAGTGGCTGACATGTCCCTGGCCACCTGGGGCCGCAAGGAAATTCTGATTGCTGAAACCGAAATGCCGGGCCTGATGGCCTTGCGTGAAGAATTTGGCAAGAAAAAACCGCTGAAAGGCGCACGTATTACCGGCAGCCTACACATGACCATTCAAACAGCCGTGCTGATTGAAACCCTGGTCGTACTCGGCGCTGAGGTGCGCTGGGCTTCCTGCAATATTTATTCAACACAGGATCAAGCGGCGGCCGCAATCGCTGCCGTAGGCATTCCGGTATTCGCCTGGAAAGGTGAAACGCTCGAAGAATACTGGTGGTGCACGGAACAGGCTTTGAACTGGCCTAATGGTGAAACTCCCAACATGATTCTGGATGATGGCGGCGATGCAACGCTGCTGATACACAAAGGCGTGGAATTTGAAAAAGCCGGAAAAGTACCTGCCACCAAAGCCAGCGACAATCAGGAATGGAAAGTGATTCTGGACACGCTCAGGGCAAACCTGAAAGCCAATCCCAAAAAATGGCAGACCTATGGCGCCAATATTCGCGGCGTCACCGAAGAAACCACCACCGGTG
>JANOOU010000328.1:0-3424 GCA_031421475.1 Gammaproteobacteria bacterium
AATTTTGCATTTTTATCGATTGCAGTGGCACTCGCCATCGGTGCAAAAATACTCGATAAAAAACAGGCAGACGATGCGTTGAACAGCCAGGTTGTGCGTGAAGTGGAAAAACCAAAACCGGCCAGCGAACAACGCGATTTAAGTTGGGACGATGTGCAGCCGGTGGATTTGATTGGGCTGGAAGTGGGTTACGGTTTGATTCCCATGGTGGATCGTAACCAGAACGGCCAGCTGCTCAATCGCATTAAAGGTGTGCGTAAAAAATTATCGCAGGATCTGGGGTTTTTGATTCATGCGGTACACATTCGCGACAATCTGGATCTAGCACCCAACGCGTATCGCATTACCTTGCTCGGCGTGCCTGCGGGTGAAGGTACGGTATTCACGGAGCGTGAAATGGCGATTAATCCCGGCCAGGTTTTTGGCGAGTTAAAAGGCACGCGCACCAAAGATCCAGCGTTTGGGCTGGACGCGGTGTGGATTGAACCCGGCCAGCGCGATTATGCGCAGACACTGGGTTACACCGTAGTTGATCCCACCACCGTTATTGCCACGCATTTAAACCAGATTTTGCACGACAACGCCGCCGATTTATTGGGCCACGAAGAAGTGCAGCAACTGCTCGACAAACTCGCCAAGTCATCACCCAAACTGGTTGAAGATTTAGTACCGAAATTATTGCCGCTTTCAACGGTGGTAAAAGTGATGCAAAACCTGTTGAGTGAAGGCGTGCCGGTGCGCGATATTCGCACGCTGTGTGAAGTGCTGGCAGGCCATGCCGCACGTGTGCAGGATGCGCAGGAACTCACTGCGTTGGTGCGGGTGGCGCTGGGCCGTTCGATTGTGCAAAAAGTGGCGGGCCTGGCGCAGGAGTTGCCGGTGATTACGCTGGAACCTGCGCTCGAACAATTACTCATGCAGTCCGCGCAAACCGCGTCACAAGGATCGCTGGGAATTGAGCCGGGTCTGGCCGATCGTTTGTTTAAATCGCTGGAAAAAGTGGTGAAAAAACAGGAGCTGGCCAATCAGCCGGCGATTCTGGTGGTGGCACCGCCATTACGTTTGTGGATTGCACAATTAGTGAAACATGCCATCGCCGGTTTAAGTGTGTTGTCGTATAGCGAAATTCCCGATAACAAAAAAATTCGAGTCGTCGCCGCCGTTGGCGCAGATGGAGGTAACAAATGAAAGTGCAACGATTTGTAGCAACCGATATGCGCACTGCCTTGCGTGATGTGCGTGCAGAACTGGGTGCCGAGGCGGTGATTTTATCCAATCGTAAAGTAGACGGTTTGGTCGAAATTCTCGCGGCGCGCGATTTCGATGAAGAATTAATGAACGAAGCCTTTATTGATACGCGTATTCAGAATAAACCGGACAGTGCTGCTGCGTATTATGAAAACGCCGCGCGTCAGGCGCAGGCTGTCGAGGCGCAGGAAAACGATTCGGTCAGTCTTTCACCCGCCAGTATTTCACCGGCCCGTAAAATAAATCATTCCACGTCCTATACGGCGAAATCCAGTAGCGCGACATTGGCGAGTGCGACAGCAGCACCGGTTGTAGCCATGCCATTTGATCCCGGCATCAGCCAGATGCGTGATGAACTGAAATCATTACGCGCCATGCTCGAAGCGCAACATGCCTTGAGTGAGTGGGGCAATATGGCGAAACAATATCCCTTGCGTGTGTCCCTCTATCGGCGTTTAACGGAATTGGGTTTGTCGCAGGATGTTTGCAAATATTTAAGCAAAGGCCTGGATGAACGTCACGGCGATATTGAACAGGCTTTGCAAGCGGCATTGAAACAACTGATGCATCAATTGCCCGTGAGCGACGATAAATTACTCGATCAGGGTGGCGTGTGTGCACTGGTCGGTCCTACCGGTGTGGGTAAAACCACCACCCTTGCAAAAATTGCGGCACGTTTTGCCATGCGTCATGGCCAGCGGCATGTGGCGTTAATCAGTACGGATAATTTCCGTATTGGTGCGCATGAACAGTTACAAACGTATGGCCGATTGCTGGGTGTGCCGGTGCACATCGCTGCCAATGCACAGGAATTGCACGTGTTGTTGCATAAATTGCATGATAAAAAATTAATCCTGATCGACACTGCAGGTATGAGTCAGCGCGATATGCGGCTGGCGGAGCAATTTGCGGTGATGGGCGCACACAGTCCCGTGGTGAAATCCTATCTGGTGTTATCGGCCAATGCACAATTACCGGTGCTGGATGAAGTTATTATTGCCTTCAAGCAAACGCGTCTGGCTGGCTGTGTGCTCACCAAATTGGATGAAACCGCCAGTCTGGGTGGTGTTTTCAGTGCATTGATTCGTCATCATTTACCGTTGGTCTGGGTGAGCCAGGGTCAGCGTGTGCCGGAAGATTTACAGCCAGCCCGCGCACGTGAGCTGATCGATCAGGCTCTCACGCAACTTAAAAAATATCGCCATCCCAGCGATGCAGAGTTTATGGCGGTTGCGTTTACCCAAAGCGTGGGCCATGCTCAGTTATGAAAAGCAGGTAAAGATATTAAGTCCGCAAATAAACGCAAATGAACGCTAATGAAAGAAAACAACATAAGGCTTTTATTTGCGTTCATTTGCGTTCATTTGCGGATAAGCTTTTTTGGGTGATCTCAGGAACTACATTCGGGTTATTAGATGAACGATCAGGCAGCAGGTTTGAGGCGCATGATGAAACAAAAACCAGTCCAGGTAGTGGCCGTTGCCAGTGGCAAGGGTGGCGTGGGCAAAACCAATGTGTCGGTGAATCTGGCGCTGGCACTGTCAGCAGCGGGCAAGCAGGTGATGTTGCTGGATGCCGATCTGGGTCTGGCGAATGTGGATCTGTTGCTGGGCCTGCACACCCAGTGGAATTTGTCGCATGTCATTAGCGGCGAACGCACGCTGGAAGAAATTATTGTTGAGGGGCCTGACGGCCTGAAAATTATTCCGGCGGCATCCGGCACCCAGATGATGTCGGAACTCAGCGCCAAACAACACGCCGGTATTATTCGTGCCTTCAGTGAATTGCACACACCGGTTGAACTGTTGATTGTGGATGCAGCGGCGGGTATTTCCGACAGTGTGATCAGTTTTACCCGTGCCTCACACGAAGTGATTGTCGTGGTGTGCAACGAGCCGACATCTCTTACCGACGCCTATGCGCTGATTAAAGTATTGAGCGAGTACCACGGCGTTAAACGTTTTAACATTCTTGCCAGCATGACGCGCACGCCAACGGAAGGGTCTGTCCTGTTTACCAAGCTGACACGTGTGACGGACCATTATCTGGATGTAACGCTGGATTATATGGGCGCCATTCCCTATGACGAATATCTGGTTAAAGCCGTGAAGCGGCAGCAACCGGTGCTGAAAGCGTATCCGCAAGCGGTTTCCTCACAAGCGTTTCGCAAAGTGGC
>JANOOU010000329.1:0-2786 GCA_031421475.1 Gammaproteobacteria bacterium
CCTTTGCAAATATCACAGGGGACATAAATGTCAGGCAAGAAATGCATTTCAACTTTAATAACGCCATCACCTTGACACGCTTCGCAGCGACCGCCTTTAACATTAAAACTGAACCGTCCCGGATTGTAACCGCGTGAACGCGCCTCCTGTGTGCCAGAAAATAATTCACGTATGGGTGTGAATAGGCCGGTGTAAGTTGCGGGGTTGGATCGTGGTGTGCGGCCTATGGGCGATTGATCGATTTCAACAACCTTGTCGAAATATTCCAGACCCTCGCATGATTCATAGGGTGCTGCAGGTTCAGATGCGCCATTTATTTCACGGGCAATTAATTTATGCAGCGTGTCATTCACTAATGTTGATTTTCCAGAACCCGATACGCCCGTGACGCAGGTCAATAAACCAACAGGAAATGCCGCTGTAACTTTCTGTAAATTGTTGCCGCTGGCACCGATAATCTTGATGAATCTGTTGCTATGCGGAATACGTGATTTTGGAATTTCAATTTTTAAATCACCACTGAGATAACGTCCGGTAAGTGACTTCAGGTTATTCATGACTTGTTGTGGTGTGCCCTGCGCAATCACTTCACCGCCGTGTACGCCTGCACCAGGCCCTATGTCTATGACGTGGTCGGCGCTGAGTATGGTTTCTTCATCGTGCTCTACCACAATAACGGTATTACCCAAATTACGCAGATGTGTGAGTGTCTCAATTAATCTGTCGTTGTCACGCTGGTGCAGACCAATTGATGGTTCATCGAGTATGTACATTACGCCTACCAGCCCCGCGCCAATCTGACTGGCCAGGCGAATACGCTGGGCTTCGCCGCCGGACAGGGTGTCGGCACTGCGTTCCAGTGATAAATAATTCAAACCGACATTAACTAAAAATCGCAAACGCGCAGAAATTTCACGCACGATTTTATCGGCAATTTCACCGCGTTTACCCGGCAGATTTAATTTTTCGAAGAAAATCAGGCAGTTCGCAATGGAGAGTGCGGTGATTTGCGGCAAGGATTTATCGGCGATAAATACATGTCTGGCTCCGCGATTTAACCGGGTGCCATCACAGGCCGGGCAGGATTTGTTGGAAAAATATTTTAATAACTCTTCACGCACCGCAGTCGAATCGGTTTCGTGAAAACGGCGTTGCATATTCGGGATAATGCCTTCAAACGGATGGTGGCGTGTCTTGTGTTGGCCACGATCAGATGGATATTTGAAATCGATGGATTCTTCACCACTGCCATATAAAACAACCTGCTGAATAGTCTCCGGTAAATCACACCAGGCGGCTTCCAGATCAAATTTGTAATGCTCGGACAGACACAACAACATGCTGTAGTACCAGGCGTTGCGTTTGTCCCAGCCGCGGATTGCACCACCGGGCAAGCTGACGGATGCGTGACTGATAACACGTTCAGCATCAATGAATTGAATTTGTCCCAGGCCATCGCATTCCGGGCAGGCACCGGTTGGGCTGTTGAATGAAAATAATCTCGGTTCCAGTTCATTCAGGCTGTAACCGCATTGCGGGCACGCGAAGTGCGATGAAAAAACCATTTCATCGCGTGTGGGTTCGTCCATAAATGCAATACGTGCAACGCCTTCAGCAAGATTAACCGATGTTTCAAAGGATTCTGCCAACCGCAAGGCAATATCCGGGCGCACCTTAAAGCGATCGACGACGACATCAATACTGTGTTTAATGTTTTTTTCCAGCGCCGGTACTTCATCCAGCTCATAAACTTCATTATCAATCCGCACCCGGATAAAACCCTGGCGTTTTAAATCATCAAATAATGATTGATATTCGCCCTTGCGTTCGTTCACCACCGGTGCCAGCAACATTAAGCGAGTGTCTTCCGGCAAATTTAAAACCTGATCCACCATTTGCGAAACGGTTTGTGCTTCCAGTGTGATGTTGTGGTCCGGGCAGCGCGGCGTGCCGGCGCGTGCCAGTAACAAGCGTAAATAATCATTAATTTCGGTGACGGTGCCCACTGTTGAGCGTGGATTATGCGAGGTGCTTTTTTGTTCGATGGAGATGGCGGGTGATAAACCTTCGATATGATCGATGTCGGGTTTTTCCATCATCGACAGAAATTGCCGTGCGTAAGCCGACAGCGATTCCACATAACGTCGCTGGCCTTCGGCGAAGATGGTGTCAAATGCCAGCGATGATTTACCCGAGCCGGAGAGGCCGGTTATCACAATCAGCTTGTCACGTGGAATATCCAGGCTGATGTTTTTCAGGTTATGGGTGCGGGCGCCGCGTATTTGTATGGTGTCCATGTTCAAAGTTATTCGTTGAAGGTCGAACAGCATAAACAAATGTGGACCGAAAAGAAAAATAATCTGCAAACTTTTTGGGGTGCGACGTGAAGAGTGGGTTTCGGTTAGAATCTCGCACTTTCAAGATTTGGGTGTCAGCGATGAGTTTATTGGGGGGCTGGAGTCTACTGGAGCAGCGTGCAGCACATGGTTTGGCGTCCATCTATGTGGTGCGCATGATGGGCCTGTTCATGATTCTGCCGGTATTCTCGGTTTATGCGCTGACACTCACGGATGCCACGCCCCTGCTTACCGGTCTGGCTCTGGGCATGTACGGTCTGACCAACAGTATTTTCTCAATACCCTACGGCATGCTGTCGGATCGTTTTGGACGCAAGCGCATCATCGCCATCGGTTTGCTGATATTTGCAGCAGGCAGTGTCGTAGCGGCCATGTCGGATAGCATCTACGGCATTATTCTGGGGCGTGCATTACAAGGTGCGGGGGCCG
>JANOOU010000330.1:0-2631 GCA_031421475.1 Gammaproteobacteria bacterium
GAAAAACGTATCAAGAAAGCCTGTAGCCGATCGGATCAGGTTATTGTTTACACCTATCAATCGCGCAGTGCGCAACCCTGGTGGCAAAAGATAGCGCCCAGTCTGCGCCGCTTCGATAACTTGCAGGTAGTGGAATTAACAACGATTTCAGATGTGCAGATAGGGTCACTGGCACAGCGCGGTATGCAGTTGCAATGCAACATCCAGGACAGTGCAATTTATGTGTCATCCACTATCGCCGAAGTTGAGTTGGGTTTGAATAATTTAATGAAGCTCTGAATAATTCCATCCTGGAATTTTCAGAGCACGAAAAATAAAAATGTGATTTTTATTTTTCTTCATTTTCAGTCACTTGCGTGACTGAAAATGGCGGCACATCCTTGTGCCGCGCGGATGCTCTGAATTAATCAGAGCATCCTTAATGTAATGATTGAGCCTTGTTTAAACGCCTGAATTGTTCAATTATTTTCTCCTGTTGCATTCAGCTATGTTGTGTATTCCTGGCTTTTTGATAGGCGAGCAGGGCTTTTTTTGCGATGGGAAATTGTAGTTGTATGGCATCGACCAGCGCAGGGCACAGGTCTTTATTTTTGTCATTTGCTAAACGTTCAAGTTTTGTCGCCAGCTTGCTGATCTCGGCAGCACCCACGTTGCCACTACTGGACTTGAGTGCATGTGACACATGCATCAGCGTGTTGAAATTTTGTTGTTTTAGAGCGGATTCCATTTGAGTTATATATTTTTCGGTTTCGCGTAACCAGGCGGGTATGAGCTCCGAAAACATTTCACCCATTAATCCAGCCATATTGTCCAGATGCTGGGTGTTAACCGCAACCGTCGGTAAGGACTCTTCGTCATACACTTTTAACCAGCGTGTCAGGGTTTGTCGAAAGCTGTTCATTTCGATAGGTTTGCGTATGCAATCGTTCATACCCGCTTCAATGCAGCGAGTCATGTCTTCGGGTAATACATGGGCGGTCAGTGCCAGTATCGGTACATCGTTATTGGCTTTGCGTAACAAGCGGCTGGCTTGATACCCATCCATCACCGGCATTTGGCAATCCATTAATACCATGTCGAAATGTTGTTCTCCAAATTGCTGAAGTGCCAGCAGGCCATTTTCAGCGCAGCTTACTGTTAAGCCCAGATTTTGCAGCATGGCTTCGGCAACATGGCGGTTGGTTTGGTTATCTTCAGCTAACAGCACATGGCCCGATAAGCGAGTTGCCGGCGTGTGGGCCTGCGGTATAACAGGGGTGATGTTATCGCTGATAGTTAAATTCAGGCTGAGTGTAAAAACACTGCCGACATCGGGTGTAGAACTTACCTGCAGTTGTGCTTGCATGAGTTCAGCCAGTCGCTTGCTAATAGCCAGGCCCAGTCCGCTGCCGCCATATTGGCGGGTGGTGCTGTTATCTGCTTGTGAAAACGGGTTGAAGAGTTTGTTTACAATGTCTGGTTTCATGCCTATGCCGGTGTCTTCGATTATCAGACGTAGATTGGCTAAGTTTTCGACTTGTTGGTCACACAGTACAGACAAGTTGACGCTGCCATGATGGGTGAACTTGATGGCATTGCTGACAAGGTTGAGCAGAATCTGCCGTAGCCGCATGCTGTCACCCATAAAGTGATGCGGGCAGGTAGTGGGGTAGTTCCAGTTTAGGTTGATTTTTTTTGTGTCGGCGCTGTTTTGTTGTAAGCGAATCAGGTTGTCGCAGAGTTCAAATAAATCGAAAGGTGAATGATCGAGTGTCAGGTGATCGGCTTCAATGCGGGAGAAGTCGAGAATGTCATTAACCTGATTAAGCAGTGCCGTGCCGGATTGTAACAAGATATCAATATATTCTTTTTGTCTGCTGTCCAGTGCGGTTGCGGCCAGCAATTGTGCCATACCCAGCATGCCATTCATGGGTGTGCGAATTTCATGACTCATGGTGGCGAGGAATGCAGATTTTGCCTGCGACGCATCTTCTGCGTGGATACGTGCATCAATGAGTTCCTGTTCGCTTTGTTTACGCTCTGAAATATCCCGGAACACCACCACAGCACCTTGCGTGGAGCCCGTGTCATCCCGGATCGGCGTTGATGTGTATTCAACGGGGTAACTGCTGCCATCTTTGCGCCAGAAAACTTCCTGATCAGAGGTAGTGGTTACACCTGCGGTCAAGGCACGGTAAATAGTGCATTCGTGGTGTGGGTACTCTCGTCCATCCGGGTAATGATGGTGTATTAAAGTGTGTTGTCGTTGTGCACGCAGTTCATCAAGGTTATATCCCAGCATGTGTTGTGCAGCGTTGTTGATGAAGGTGGTATAGCCATTGTTATCCAGCCCCAGTATGCCTTCACCGGTGTTGTTGAGCAGCAGTTCACTGCGATTTTGTAACGTTTTGAGTTCGAGGGTACTTGCTTCGTTCTGATATTCGCTTAATCGTCGCCGTTGAGAACTACTTATTAAAGAAGTAATGGTTAACAGGGTAATAAACATGCCAGCACTGAACAAGATCAGAGCGTTGGTGGCCAGCGGATAATCACGGACATCTGCCAGCGATAATTCCCAGCGACGGCCCGCAATGTCCAGGGTTGTCTTATGCCGGTTTTGTGGACTCGGCGATGCCCCCTGATGATCGCCCG
>JANOOU010000331.1:0-2797 GCA_031421475.1 Gammaproteobacteria bacterium
CGCGTGTCCTGATTTATCCGTTTCAGCGAATATTTCGGTCTCACCCAGCACAACAACAGCGCCCTCAACCGCTGAGCCTGTGCCTCGCTGTTTTACGTTTATCGATAAATCAGCAGCGAATAAAAAGTGACTGTTAAGAAATAGAAAAATGCTGAAATATACTTTTGTTCTGATCGTTAATAGGTGTCTCATTGAATCATTCCATTATGTTTTATTAACCCGGTAATGAAATAGCAGATGTACTGCCACTTCGTCGTTGCGGCATGGATTGCCATCATCCAAAAAATCGCTAGGTTGAAATGTTAAAGCTTATTGCTCGATTTGTCTGTTTGAATGCTGTTGTGGTTTGTAACAGAGTGTAACGTCATGCGCTCAATCACACTAAAGCGGCCAGTGCAAAACAAACCGGGCGCCACCTAAGGGTGATTGCTCTACTGAAGCCTTGCCATGGTGCCATTGCATAATACGGCTGACAATGGCCAGGCCCAGGCCATAACCGCCGGTATCACGACCTCTGCTCGAATCCAGCCTGCTGAAGGCTTCAAATATTTGTTCGCGTTTGTCTGCGGGTATGCCGGGGCCGTCGTCATCAACATACAGATAGTAACCATCATGCACCTGGCCGTCATGCGCCCGGTCGTTGTGCGCCATGCCGTTATGCGATTGGGTAAATGTAACTTGTATCCGGTGATGGGCATAGCGGCAGGCGTTATGTAATAAATTACTTAATGCGCGCGCGAGCAAACGCGGTTCAAAGCGTGCGTAGTTGTCGGAATGGCTATCCATTTTATAATCGATTGTTATATTTTCAAGCCCCGTGCAGGCGAGTTGCACCACACCCTGCAACCAGGGTTCAATATTTTGCTGTTGCAATACCAACTCAGGTTTGTCGCGATCAAAACGCGCATAGGTCAAAAGTTCAGCCACCAGTTTATCCAGCTCATCAATATCAACCTGCATCGCCTGGATAAAACGTTCGCGATCCGTGGATTCCTGCGCGCTCTGCAGCATGTCAATGGCAAATCGTAGACGCGAGATAGGGGTGCGTAATTCATGCGAAACGGCGTTGGTCAATTCCTTGTGCGAGCTTATTAATGTTTGAATGCGATCAGCCATGGTGTTAAACGTACTAGCCAGTGCAGAAACCGCCGAATTTTTTCCGATAGCGGCGCGAATATCGAACCGGCCCTGGCCAAAGGTTTGTGCTGTTTTATCCAGATTTTTCAAATCGCGTGATAATGGCCAAACCCAGATCAGTGCTGAAACGGCTAGTACCACAGCCAGAAAAATCAGCAGTAAACTCTGTAAATAATTGAGCGTGACAGGTGTATAAAATGGCCCCAGCCGGATCACCTGCCGGGTATCCGGGATGCGATGGTAATCAAACTCGGTGTTGTAATTCAGTTGTTGATAAACCACCTGATTCTGCTCCAGCAGTTTCATCTGGGATGGCGCCAGAGAAAGATCATTCATGGAAAGCAATGCAATCGGAAAATAGAATGTGTTGTTTAAATTTTGAATGACAGCCGGCCAGGTGTTTTCCGGCTGTTGTATTAATTGCTGTTCGATTATTTCGAAGGTGCTTCTGGCCAGGCGTTGTTCATGTTCGAGTTCGGACTGTTGAAACGGAATTTCAAGTATGGGTTCTATATCCTTGAACTTGATATAAAGGTATCCGGCGTTATCCGCTTTTTGCAGGGCGTAACCCTGCTGCGTCAGCCGCCGAATGGTATCCGCAGTCAAATCATAATTTTTCAGGGCTTCGAGCCGTAACGGGTAACCACCGGCGCGGTTAATGTCGGTAATGATAGCGGGCCATTCATCACGGGTGGTTTGCCGGAGCCGGTTTTCTGTTAACTGCGCCGTGCCGCGCGCCAGATTATAGTAATACTTTTCAAGAGTTGGGTGCAGCAGAGTGTCCAGACTAATAATCAGCACGACAAAAGCCGCCAGTGAAAACACCAGCAAACCATAAAGCTTGAAAAATATTCTACCCATCAGTTCCGGCCATCAGTTCCAGGCATCCGCGATAAAAAGATAACCTTTGGCGCGTATGGTTTTGATTCTATAAGGCTGGGCGGCGTTATCGTCAAGTTTTTTCCGGATGCGCGAAATGCGGATATCAACGGATCGATCCTGGCCGTTATAATCAATACCGCGCAATGCTTCAAGAATGCTGTCGCGGCTGACGATTTCGCCGGCGTGCATCGCCAGAAACCATAATAATTCAAATTCGCTGGTGGATAAATCGATCAATGTATCGTTAAGATAAACCTGATGATTTTTTTTATTAATACAAAGTTGTCCAAACGTCATTTTATCTTTGCTGGAATGTCGGGCGTTTTCGATCTGGCCAACGCGCCGCAGCAAAGAGCGTATGCGTGCCAGCAACACTCTGGGCAGCACCGGTTTGGCGACATAATCATCTGCACCTAATTCAAGCCCGACCACCTGATCAATATCCTCTGCCAGCGCGGTGAGCATGAGTATGGGGCCGGTGTAATGTGGGCGCACATCCCGGCAAATTTCCAGTCCGTCGCGGCCGGGCAGCATGAGATCCAGAATCACCAGATCCGGCTGTTCGTCGATGATTTTTTTGCTGGCCCGATCACCCCGGCTTTCGATCATGACCGTCATGTTTTCTTTTTCGAGATATTCCTGAATCAGCGCCGAAAGGCGCGCATCGTCTTCCACCAGTAAAATAGTATGATGAACGATCTGTGGTGACGTATGCATTGTTTTTTACGTTGCAGTCAATGATGCAGGAATCATAACTGATATCTGGAAAATACAGGTG
>JANOOU010000332.1:0-1806 GCA_031421475.1 Gammaproteobacteria bacterium
TATGTGGCGGGTTTTGTGAAATGTACTGAACGAGTCACAATTTGACGGGGACCGGATTTACAAAGGGCGCAGCATCACAGTTTGTGATGCTGCGCTTGTCGCACCCCGGATTGTCGCAACCCTTTTCAAAAAAATACTTTCAATTTATATCTGAAAGATTTCGCCGGTAGCCAATTGATGCAGCGACCATTCGCTGCCCATTGCGATCTGACATTCTTCCATGATGCGCTGCTCTTCACCGGGTTTAAGATGGGATATACCCAGCGGCGGTCGATGCCGGAATTTTTTCAGATCCGCTGCCAGTAAATCCGGGCAATAATGTTTGGCGAGTTTTGAGAGCTGCATTTCATGGTTGGAAAAGGCGGTTTCCACAATCATAAAGTCCACTCGGGGATACTGATTTAAACATGTCCACAAGGTGTCATTGGTGCTGGTATCGCCACTGTAAACCAGGGTGCGACCACCACTGGTTACTGCAAAACCACAGGCGGGCACGGTGTGGCTGACTTCAATCATTTCGATACGGCGGCCATCTATATCCAGCACATCCCCCGGCTGCATCGGCCGGAATACCAACACCGGTGATTGTTTGTCAGGCAGTGCGGAGAAATCCGGCCAGATGCTCCAGTTAAAAATGTGTTGCTTTAACACGGCGATGGTTTCAACACGAGCATGGACTTCAAGCGGCTGCTTGAGGCTGGAGAACAGGGTATCAACCATCAAGGGAATGCTGACGATATGATCCATATGACTATGGGTGATAAAAATGTGTTTGATTTTGCGCATTTCGTCCATGCTCAGGTCACCCACGCCAGTGCCGGCATCCAGTAAAATGTCTTCATCAATTAAATACGACGAGGTGCGTAACTGCTGACCGATTCCGCCGCTGCATCCTAATATACGTAACTGCATAATGACCGGGTTCTCACTTTCATCCGCGCTTGCATGGCAAGCAGCTGATAATTCAGATGTTTTTATTCCATGGTGCCCTCAGGCCAAGCCAGTATAGGACAATTCAAAAAAAATAATCCCTACAATCATTACCGCAAAAAAAAACGGAGGGCATGGTGCTGATGACCTTTTTTCTTTAACCTATCCGCCACAACATCTCGTACCACGTTACGGCCCAACCCAAAATAATGACTGACATTGCTGCCTTTTTTGCCTTCACACTTTATTTGCTGTGCACATTGTTGCTGTTTTTACGCATACAAGGCAAAGCACTCTGTGCCAACTGCCCGGTAATAGTGATGCTGGCACCTGGGCTGCTGGCAGTAGCACTGCACGCCGCCGTACTGTATCAACACATGATCACCGAAGCCGGCCTGGAATTTGGATTATTCAACGCCGCATCCACCATCGGTGCCGTCATTGGCTTGCTGGTGCTGTTGATGTCACTTAAACGCCAGACGCTGGTGATGGCTGCGGTGGTGCTGCCTATTTCGGCCCTATCTATTTTACTGGAATGGCTGTTCCCGGTTTCTCACCTGCTGCCACCGGATAGCGCACTGGGCCTGAAAATTCATGTACTGGTGTCGATCATTGCCTACAGCCTGCTGGGATTGGCGGCGCTGATTGCGCTGATTCTTTCCATGCAAAATCATTTATTGCATAACCGTCACAGTGGCGGCGTGCTGCGGCATTTACCGCCGCTGCAAACCACTGAAAAATTAATGTTCGATGCCATCACCGCCGGTTTTCTGGGGCTGACTCTGGCTCTGGGTAGCGGCTTTGTTTTTCTCGATGACTTGTTTGCCCAACATCTGGCGCACAAAACGGTGCTTTCAATCGTTGCCTGGGGTGTGT
>JANOOU010000333.1:0-3247 GCA_031421475.1 Gammaproteobacteria bacterium
CGTGCTCAACGCAACAATCAACAAATTTGCGTATACAACCCTTGAGATCGTAGATAAGCCAGGCATAGAAGTACATTCTTTAGACTACGACTATATGGCCAACTTTTCTTCTGATGAATGCCTTGATTTTAATGGCCAACTTGACCTCGCGAAAGCAGTGATCAAGCGCTTACATTGCGAGCGCAATGGATTCAAAATCTTCACGCATAATGACGCGCCGCCGGGCTCCGGGCTGGGTTCTTCTTCTGCCATGGTTGTGTCTTTGCTCGGGGCATTCAGAAACTGGAAATCAGTTGCAATCAATCACTACGATATTGCGAATATCGCCCATGAAATTGAACGAAATGATTTGAAAATAATGGGCGGCAAGCAAGATCAATATGCCTGTTCATTCGGCGGGTTTAATTATATTGAATTTGATAAAGACCATGTATTGGTTAATCCATTGCGTGTTAAGCCCGAAGTTATCAACGAGCTGCAATACAATCTGCTGCTCTGTTATACAGGTAAAAACCGCTTGTCTGGGCATATCATTGAGGCGCAGGTCAATAATTTAAACGCGGGACACAAGAAAAGTATTGACGCCATGCACGACTTGAAATCACAGGCGGCCGAGATGAAAAAGGCTTTGCTAACAGGGAATGCGCACCATTTTGGGGAGTTGCTGCACCATTCATGGGCGTCGAAAAAACAAATGGCGGACATTATTTCAAACTCCATTCTTGACGAGTTTTATGAAGAAGCTATTTTAGCAGGTGCGATTGGCGGAAAAGTCAGTGGTGCCGGTGGCGGTGGTTTTATGTTTTTTTACTGTGAAAGCGGTAAAAAACACAAGGTGGCGCAACGTCTTGAACAAATGGGTGGTGAAGTAGTTGATTTTGAGTTCGAGTATCAAGGCTTGCAAAGCTGGCGAACCTCGCCTGTTAAATTACAGGCCGTTAAACATCCCTGGATGCGTTCCACGACTCAATATGAAGAGCATTCATCAACACCGGCATGAAAAATATCTTACAAAACAACGTTATCAATTTATAGAGAGTAATTATGTACAAAAAGGAAATGCCTCAAATTACGGGACGCTTATCAAGTATTTCACTTGTTTTTCCAGCGTATAACGAAGAGCTCAATATTGAAAAATCTATATCTGAAGCGATCAGGGTATTAACACAATATGCTGATAAATTCGAAGTTATAGTTGTCAATGATGGTAGTGCTGACAAAACCGCTGAAATAGTAAATCGCCTGGCTGAAACGGATGGCCGTGTGATTCCAGTGCATCACGAAAAAAATCGAGGTTATGGTGCTGCAATTGGCAGTGGATTTAAAAAATCCTGTTATGATTTCGTTTTTTTTACGGATTCAGATTTGCAGTTTAATTTGGAAGAGATATCCGAGCTCATAAAATGGATCAATAATTATGACATAGTTGTTGGCTATCGTGCCAAACGCGCTGATCCAATGCATCGAAAACTCAATGCATGGGCGTGGAATCAATTGGTGAGAGCGCTTTTGGGTATTAAAGTCAGAGATATAGATTGTGCCTTTAAGTTATTCAGGCGGAAGGTATTTGACACGATTACCTTGAATTCTTTAGGTGCGATGGTGAATACGGAATTATTGGCCATGTCTGCACAGCATGGATTTACTATGAAAGAAGTTCCTGTTAGTCATTATCCACGAGAGAAAGGCCAACAAACCGGTGCAAGTTTACGCGTTATAGCAAAAGCATTTGTTGAGTTATACAAGATGCGTGGAAGGCTCAAGAGGCACTTTGCCGTACAACAAACAGATAAAGTTACACAGGGTGGTTAATGTATACTTATGCATGGATTGTCTTTTGCTACTGACGGATTGCTAATGGGTCTTGGGATGTTTTATCAAGCTTTTAACAACATTGTAACGCAGTCTCCGCATAAAATTGCTGTAGTCTCCAATGGGCAGAATATCAGTTATGCTGAGCTTGATAGTGCGGTCCGGAAATTTTCCGGTATTCTGCTAGAAAGTCAGGTAAAACCGGGTGATGCCGTATTAATTGTACTGCCTAATAGTGTGGAGTTCATTGTGGCCACGCTCGCCACAATGGCCATTAAGGCAATTGCTGTGCCTCTAAACACAAAATTCCCGCCGGATGAAATCAAGTACTATATTGATTCATCCAATACTGATATTGTCATTCATAATGGAATTTCTGAAGCTGTCAGTGAAGTTGCTAGTGCTTGTAAAAAAATTACCATTGTATTTTCAGAATTACAGTGTTTACCTGAGGCTAAAAGCAGCGCAGATATTTTAAATAAGGCTGCTGTTTGTGACGCGGCTGCTATTTATATGTATTCATCAGGTTCAACCGGTAAGCCAAAGCGTATAACTCGCAGTCATACCCAGCTTATTGCCGAAGCCCAGGCATTGGCCGCTACATTAAAATTAACAGGTGATGACAAAATTCTCTGCACAGTTCCCTTATACCATGCCCACGGATTTGGTAACTGTCTGATGGCTTCGCTCTTGAATGGCGGTACCTTGGTTTTGACGCACGGTGAATTTAACTCACGGGAAACTACGCGTCTGCTTGAGCATCATGGCATCACTATTTTTCCTGCGGTGCCTTTCATGTTCAAGATGTTAGGTGAAACCTTTTTTAAGGTGAAACCACTGCTGCCGAGCTTGCGCCTGCTGATATCTGCCGGTGCTGCATTGCAGCCTGAAGTATTCCAGCTTTTTGAAAAAACGTTTAATAAGAAAATTATGCAATTGTACGGTTCTACGGAGACCGGTGCAGTTGCTGTTAATTATAAGAATACTGGTGGTACAGACGCTTCAGTGGGCATGCCACTGAGGGGTTTTGAAATTGATATTTTGGATGAGTCTGGTTTTCCTGTGACGAATGGCGATATTGGCGAAATTTCTATTCGTGCGTCTTCCATGACTACGCAATATGACGGGTTACCGGAGATGACTGCAGAATGCTTTGTAAATGGCTATTTTTTACCAGGCGATCTGGGGTGTAAGGATAATGATGGAAATATCTATATCAAAGGGCGTAAAAAGCTTCTGATTAATGTTGCTGGGAATAAAGTAGATCCGCTTGATGTAGAAGCGGTTATCAGTAAACACCCAAAAGTCCTGGACGTGGTTGTACTAGGCCACGCTGATGCAAACTATGGCCGCTTAGATCGTAAAACACCGACAGCTCGCCGTGATGCAAGCGCGCATGGATGAGGCAATCTGGACTTTTGGGTTCGACGCGAAT
>JANOOU010000334.1:0-2712 GCA_031421475.1 Gammaproteobacteria bacterium
CCTTTGTATTTCAAATCCTGCGGTGCTTCGCCTAATGATGCAAATTGAAAAATGCGATTGTTTTTGCCAATTTTCGCCGGGCCATTAATAACAACATGCGGTCCTATCCAGGTACCGGATTCAATTTCGACGTGGGCACCAATTATACTGTAGGCACCGATTTGCACATCGGAAGCGATGATTGCTGAAGAATCAATGATAGCGGTTTGGTGAATCATCTATTGTTATTCAGGTTTTTCGCGTGCTGCGCACATGATGACTGCTTCGGCAGCTAATTCATCACCTACTTTGGCAGTGCAATTAAATTTCCAGATACCGCGGGATTTTCTTAAAAACTCAACATGCAGTATCATGGTGTCACCCGGTATAATCTGACGCTTGAAACGCGCCTCATCCACACCCACAAACAAGTACAACATTCTGTCACTTGAACCTTCTTCCATGGTATTAAAACCTAGCAGGCCGGTAGCCTGAGCCATGGCTTCCAGTATCAATACACCCGGCATAACAGGATAACCGGGGAAGTGTCCCTGAAAGTACGGCTCATTCACTGTTACATTTTTTATAGCGGTTAAAAATTTACCAGCTTCAAAATCCAGAACCTTGTCTACCAGCAAAAGCGGATAACGATGCGGCAGCATATTCAGTATGTCGGTGATATTCATGGTATTCAATGCGGTATAACCCCTATACTTCTTGATTATTCTTTCAGTTTTTTTTCCAGCTGAGAAATACGTCTTGCCATTTCATCAAGCTGTCTGAATCGCGCACTGTTTTTGCGCCAAGTTTTGGTGTCATCTATAGGTGTATTAGATGAATACGAACCGGGCTTATCCAGAGATTTTGATACCAGTGTCATACCTGTAATCATAACATTATCCGTAATTTCAATATTGTCACGAATACCGGCCATGCCACCTATGATACAGTTTTTACCAATTTTTGTACTGCCCGCAACGCCCACACCATTAGACATGACGGTGTGTGCACCCACGTGAACATTGTGCGCGATTTGCACATGATTATCGAGTTTGACGCCATCGTCTATTACCGTGTCGTAGAGAGCACCGCGATCAACTGTAGAGCAGGCACCAATCTCAACATTTTTGCCAACTCGCACCGCACCGATCTGCGGGATTTTTAACCACTCCCCCTGATCCTTCTCAAAACCAAAGCCATCAGCGCCTATTACACTTGAAGAATGAATAATGGTGTAATCACCTATAGAACAACCATAATAAATTATAACGTTCGGATACAAATGCACTCCAGCACCGATCATCGCATGTCGACCAATAACACAACCTGCGTCAATGCAGGCGCCATCACCTACTGTTGCATAATCTTCTATCACAACATTGGCTGCTATCGAAGCCGATAACGCAACGCTTGCTGTATCCGCTATCACCGCTCGTGGATGAATTCCGGGTGGCGGTAAATAGGGCGGGTGCAACAAGGCAGTAACACGCGCATGTGTTGCACGCGGATTTTTAACCACCAATGCCGGGGTCGTCAAACCCGTTAACAACTCCGGTGTAACGATAACAGCAGTAGCACCGGTCTGCGTCAAATACTTTTGATACTTTACAGAGCTGACATAACTGATAGCGCCCTCGCCTGCCTGTTGAATGGCCGCGACATGGTTAATAACACAAGCACCATTACCGACTACATCACCACCGACCTTTTGTGCCAGTTCTAATAATGTGTAGGCCATAGCCGACGCTCCACGATTACACTAATCTGTTTTGGACGGCATGTAGATCTGATTTCAGAGCACCTCATCCCTTTTTAGGTAACTCCGCTTTAAGGCGAGTCAGGATTTTTACCGTTACATTATATTCTTCATCCACATACATCACACCATCAGCCTGTGTAATTAATGTGTAGTTTTCTTCCTTGGCGAATTTTTGTGTAATACCCATAACCAGTTCGCGGAATGTTGCCAGTTCCTGATTATAAGCCGCCTGTACTTCTTTGCTCAAACTTGTCTTCTTTTCATTAAAGCGCTGCATTTTTTCAACAAGACTATCTTTAGTTTTCTTGTTTTTACTTTCAGTCAACATGACTTCATTGGCTTTAAGTTTTTTGTCTTCCGCTTCAATTTCTTTGGCCAGCGTCTCAAGCTCTTTATTGGGTGTTGCAAAACGTGATTGCAATTTATCGTCAATGCCCGTCAGTGTTTTATATTCGCTAAACAAACGCATGACATCAACAACGCCGATCTTGATACTCTCGGCAAAGCCTGTTACGGGTAACAACAACATCAACATCAATATAAATTTTTTCATCATAAAGTCTCCTAAAAGAATGAACCGATACTAAATTGGAATCCCTCTGTGTCATCCAGAGCCTGTTGCTCGATGGGTCGCGCCCAACTAAATCGCAGAGGCCCTATGGGTGCCAGCCAGATAAACGATACACCAACAGAACTACGCAAATCATCCTGCTCAAACCCTCCCAGTTCCTGTAAATACACATTTCCTATGTCGTAAAATAAACTCCAACGCACTGAACGCGGTGGCTTTTCCATAAACGGCTGCGGAAAGACCAGCTCGGCGCCGGCAACCGTACGAATATCACCACCCCGCGGATCCTGTGTTTTAGTATCAGTCGGCCCCAATGAATTATTAGTGAAGCCACGCACGGTGCGTAATCCACCTGCAAAGAAGCGTTCATAAAATGGCAGGCCGCCGGTTTTACCATAGCCAT
>JANOOU010000335.1:0-2092 GCA_031421475.1 Gammaproteobacteria bacterium
CTTCCCTAACAGCTTGTTGAAAAACTATCTGCGTTGCCGCTGCGGCGTTAAAAACGTTTTTCAACAAGCTGCTAAATCTATATTTACCGCAAAAGCGTTGGCCCCGGATCAGGTCCGAGGCGGGCTCTAGAGGCCAACCCACTACTGCCTGCATCAGCCCATTTTTTTATCGCTGGTCATATTTTCACCATAATACACTTCGGCCATTTCACGGCGCAGTCGCTGGCGGATGTTTTCGCGCTCCTTGTCACTGTAATCGGTTTGCAATGAACCGAACAGATAGTTATCGAGATTGAATTCCTTGAGTATCATTTTGGTGTGGAATATATTTTCCTGATACACATTCACATCAATCATCTGGTAACGATTAATAGTGTCGTCGGCAATGAAGTTCTGTATGGAATTAATTTCGTGATCAATATAAAGCTTGCGGCCTTTCACATCACGGGTAAAACCGCGTACACGATAATCGAGAATCACAATATCGGAATCAAAGCTGTGGATCAGATAGTTCAAGGCCTTCAGCGGTGAAATACGGCCACAGGTCGACACATCTATATCAACACGAAAGGTGCTCAGGCCATTTTCCGGGTGTGATTCGGGATAGGTGTGAACAGTCAGATGACTCTTGTCGAGATGCGTCACCACCGATTCTTTGAGCGGACCCGGCTCTTCTTCATTGGAGATATGCTGCGACTTCACCGGCTCTTCGGATATGAGCATGGTGACGCTGGCGCCTTGCGGATCGTAATCCTGATGCGCAACGTTCAAAATATTGGAGCCGATAATATTACTGACGTCGGTAAGAATTTTGGTTAAACGCTCGGCGTTATAAACCTCATCGATGTACTCAATGTATTTCTTACGGTCGGCTGCATTACTGGCATAGGCAATATCATAGATATTAAAGCTCAGGGTTTTGGTGAGGTTGTTAAAACCTTGCAGGGTGATCTTGCCTTTGGCCAATGCTGCGCTCTCCAAATTGGGTTACTGGGGGGGTCGAATTGTACGGCATGGGATGGCCGCGGCTCAATCGATAAAAACACTGCGCCGTGCTGCCAGCCACGCATCCTGGCCAAAAGCCCGACAAATCACCATGGGCAAGGCGCAGGATCCCACGGATAAAAGCTGGTTGTGGAAATTTTTCAGATCAAACCCCGGCTGTTGTGATTGCTGCTCGCGCAAGGCACGAATCAGTGCCCAGCCGGTGGCATAGGCCATGGGCACGCCGGGATTCTGGATATACCAGGCCAATTCTCCCCGGGCTTCGTCTATTGAAAACCCCAGCTCATTGCATAATCGTTGCGCAGCCAGCTCCACACTCAAACTGTGGCACTGCAACTCCACATCCAGCATCACCCGCAATGCTCGCCATAACCGATCATGCAACATCATCAATCGATGCTCGGGGCGATCAAGATAACCTTGTTCCTGCATCAGATCTTCGCAATACAAGGCCCAGCCTTCATACAGTGTCGCAGAGGCATTGAGCATGCGCGGCAAGCTGTTCGAGGGGTTCAGGTTGGCGGTGACAAATTGCAGATGATGGCCGGGAAATGCTTCGTGTACACAGGCCAGGTCGATCGACACCCGGTTGTGCGCCGCCAGGTGATCTTCGGTTTCTGCGGGAGTGACATAATAATGACCCCGTTGCTGCGGATCGCTGTAACACGGCTCTTCGTAAGCGGCAAAAGGGATTTGGTGGCGCAGATACACCGGCGTATGCATCACCTTGGGGTGTTGTGTGGCAGGCAGATTCACTAAATGGGCCTGGGTTACAAATTCACAGGCGGCTTTCATGCTGTGCCGGTAGGTATCCAGAATGACATCGGGCCCACCACGTGGATAATCGGCACGTATATCGGCCATGGCCTGCTCAACATTGTCATCACCGCGTAACTCAATAACGAGTGCACGCAATGACGCACGCGTTTCGTTGAAAAGTTTTTCACCAAATGCATACAGGACATCCGGCTCCACGTCCAAAAAATGTTTTTCGCGTAACATGCTGCGATACTCAGCCGTGCCGCAGGCAAAGCGGCCAGCTGCTTTAGGTGCCAGATCGTGTTGTAAAAAACGCACAAAATCCTCA
>JANOOU010000336.1:0-6458 GCA_031421475.1 Gammaproteobacteria bacterium
GGCCGGGGCGCAAACTGGCAAAGCGCGGTTTTTCTTCATCGTCTTTATCGCCAATTTGCTCAAATGGACCATAGGGGCCCATGCGGACGGTTACGGGTTTGCCGCTTTCCGGATCGGTACCAATCAAACGCGATTGCGCCACATCGGCACGACTGACACCGGTTTCTTTTTCATCCACCAGTTTTTTAAACGGCTGCCAGAAATCGCGCATGACTGGCACCCATTCATCTTCGCCGCGGGAAATCGAATCGAGACGATCTTCCAGTCGCGCCGTGAAATCGTAATCTACATATTGTGTGAAATGCTGCGTTAAAAATGTGATGACAAAGCGAGCTATATCGGTCGGTGTGAATTGACGATTTTCAAGCTCGACATATTGCCGATTCTGTAATGTGGAAATAATGGACGCATAGGTGGATGGACGGCCAATACCATACTCTTCCAATGTTTTAACCAAACTGGCTTCCGTATATCGAGGTGGTGGCGCGGTAAAATGCTGGTCTGCACGAATCTCTTGTACATTAATAACGTCGCCCTGAGACATGGGCGGAAGAATGCTTTCCTTGTCATCATCGCCGGCATCACCCTCATCCTTGTCTTCCATGTATACAGCGATAAAACCTGCGTGACGGATGGTGGTGCCGGTGGCGCGAAATACATTACCGGTACCACAGGCCAGATCGACGCTTACGGTATCCAGTGTGGCATGAACCATTTGACAAGCCACGGTGCGCTTCCAGATTAATTCATATAACTTGTGCTGATCGGGCGTTAAATGATTTTTTATCGTATCCGGTAAATGGTTAACCGACGTGGGGCGTATGGCCTCATGCGCTTCTTGCGCATTTTTTGATTTGTTTTTGTAAACACGTACCTCATCCGGGACATTATCAGCGCCGTAACGCTCTTTGATGAGTTCGCGTATTTCTACCAGCGCGTCCTGCGCCAGTGTTAAGGAGTCGGTGCGCATATAGGAAATCAAACCGACAGTCTCACCGCCTATATCTATACCTTCATACAACTGCTGTGCGGTGCGCATGGTGCGTTGCGCGGAAAAACGCAGCTTGCGTGCCGCCTCTTGTTGCAATGTCGATGTAGTAAACGGCGGTGCCGGATTGCGCTTGCGTTGCTTGGTTTCAACTTCGATGACTTTTAGTTTACCGTTAGCCGCCTTGATCAAATTATTTTGCGCGCCGTGTGCGCCATCCGCATCGGTAAAACTGAATTGCTCGACTTTATTGTTCTTATACAAACGCAACTTAGCAACAAATGCTTTACTGGATTTATCGCAATCCGCTTCCACTGTCCAGTATTCACGCGCCTCAAATTTTTCGATTTCTTCTTCGCGCTCAACTATCAAGCGTAATGCCGGACTTTGCACACGGCCAGCCGACAAACCACGCTGGACTTTTTTCCACAACAAGGGTGACAAATTAAAGCCAACCAGATAATCCAGCGCACGCCGCGCTTGCTGCGCATTAATTAAATCAATAGATAAATCACGAGGATTGGCAATTGCATCCTGAATCGCGCGCTTGGTGATTTCGTTGAATGCCACGCGGTAAACCTGTTTGTTTTTAAGCCCATTATTTTCTTTAAGAATTTCACGCAAATGCCAGGAGATAGCTTCGCCTTCGCGATCCAAATCCGTTGCCAGATAGAGTGTGTCAGCTTTTTTTAAGGCTTTTTTGATGCTATCAACATGCTTCTCATTTTTTTCAATGAGTTGATACTTCATCTCAAAATCGGCATCGACTGCTACAGCACCTTCTTTCGGAATTAAATCGCGCACGTGTCCGTATGACGCCAGAACTTCGAAATCCTTGCCCAGATATTTCTTGATGGTTTTGGCTTTGGCGGGTGACTCGACTATAACCAGGTTCATACTCATGGCGCGTAATGTGATGTGATGGATGTGATGTAATTTAGTTGCGTGTCAGTGCATATAGTTTACGTTCTGCTCGAATACCATGCTTTCCATCCAGGCGTAAGCATTTTCCTCACCGGGATGGTTGTAGAGCACAATCATAACTATCCATTTTAACTGCTCCATATCGAGCTCGACATCCAGCGCAACAACGCGGTCCAGCACCAACTCGCGGGTTGTTGTCGTTAGTATGTCGCTATTTTCAAGATGCATGAGAAAACCCAGGCACTCTGGATCCAGTAATTGTTTTTCGAGATCACTAAAAATACGTGTTGACGTGGTTTTACGCGGACTGCGCATGGAATCCTGTACCACAATTAATTCTTCCAGCCAGTTAAAGGCTTTGCGAATTTCGTGCAGAGGAAAACCTAGTTGTTCCAGTTCGTCCAATAATTCATGGCGGTGCGGATCGATAACCGTTTCGTCTTCGATGAAGTTTTCGAATAAATACATTAATACATCAACAGCAGTTTGCTTCATGAACACCCTTGACCGTATATGGCCGTGTTGTGACCCTGTTAAGGAATCTCTGAATTAATCAGAGCTTCCTTAAGACTGTGAATCTGCGCAACGAGCATAACGCCCGGCTTGAGAAACCACTACGCCCCGTAGCTCCAGTATCAGCAGCATGGAGGCAATGTCTGCCGCTTTAAGCTGACTGCGTTCAACCAGTTCATCAATACTTATTGGCTCATATTCCATGCATGCCAGTAACTGCTGGCAAGAGGCATCAAGCTCCACGCGCTCGACAGTTTGCTGAATAGCGGCCTGATTTCGGGCGGTAGTATGGCGTGACAAGTCGAGATTTACCAGCATTGCCAGCTCTTCGAGGATATCGTCAACGGTTTCAACCAGCTTGGCGCCTTGCCGAATCAGACTATGACAGCCACGCGCCAAGGGGTTATGGATAGAGCCGGGTATGGCAAATACTTCCCGACCTTGTTCCATTGCCAGACGCGCCGTTATCAGCGATCCACTCTGTTTGGCGGCCTCGACAACCAATGTACCTATGGATAAACCACTGATAATCCGGTTGCGCCGCGGGAATAAACCCTTATGCGGTGGGGTGCCCACCGGGGCTTCGGTCACAATGCAGCCTTTTTGTGATATTTGCTTTGCCAGCGCCTTATTGGATGTTGGGTAAATGGCATGCAAGCCGTTGGCAATGACCGCCACGGTACCGGCCATGCCTTCCAACGCACCCTGATGACAAGCGCCATCGATACCACGCGCCAACCCACTGGTAATCGTAAGCCCGGCATTCGCTAAATGCCGTGCAAATTCCAGTGCGGTACGTTGCCCCACTGCGGTGGGAGTGCGGCTGCCCACCATCGCCAGTTGTGGTTGTAACAAATAATCCAGATCACCGACGGCAAACAACATCCACGGCGGATCGGTGATATTTTTCAATTGCGGAGGATACGTTTCGTCATCCAGGCAAACCAGCTGGTGGCCGGGTTTTTCTAGCCAGGCCAGGTCGCGTTCAACAAGGCTCAAGTCGGGCGACTTGATGCTATCGATGGTGTCGTTGCGTAAATTAAATTGTTTGAGTTTTTCACGATCGGCATCCAGTACCGCGCGTGCCGAACCAAAATAGGCGAGAAGTTCCAACAGCTTTCCCGGATGGGTGTTGGCACGCAACAGTGCCAGTCGGTCGTGTAAATCAGTGGGTAACATGGGCATGGCGCGTCCTTGCGCAGTGATCAATAGTTGAAAATATTATTGGGGCGTTCGGGCTGGATCGTTTTTACGAATAACACGTTTGGACTCCAGTATCAGTCCATAACTGACCTTGTCGAATACCTTGAAAATCATCATCAAGCCACTGCGCTCATCTGGCAGTGTAACCTTAAGCTTCTCTTCCTGGCCACGTTCGTACGTTTTACGCGCCATGAATTTATCACGTGCTTCACCACCGCGATAATAGGTTGCCAGTACATTTCCGATCTGCAAACCGGCGTCTTCACCCTTGTTGATCACCACAATCTGATATTTAGCTGAGGCGGATATGGCATCAAACAAGGAGATGACCCGTGCATCAATCATGCGATCCGGCACTTTAGGATAATATAAATGGCTGAATTCACTCTTGTCCGTGTTGAGCAGGAAATCACCCACCAGCACTTCACGACGGGTATCGATCAAGGTGGCGGAAGCCGGGTCGCCGTAAAGATCTATACGTGCTTCACCGGCATATATAATTTCGTAGCCTAATATGTCGTCGGATTCCGGATCACGTAAGACATCACCTTTGTGGTACACGCTGTAACGAACCTTGTCACGATCAAGCAGGCCCTTTATATCGCGCACGTAAACGCGGTTATTCGATGCCAAAATCAAACGTGCATCATCACTGGCAACAATGTACGGTGCATCATCCAGTTCATTTTTGGAAATAACGCGGGGATTCGTTAAAAATTGCTTAATAGCATCACTCGGTATGCTGGCAATGGAAATAGTGCGATCCGAACGGTGCATCGTAGGGCTCAACCTGACAACCTTGCGGCCGTCTTGCGTCGCTTTACCGGTATCGGTGCGTATGGCTGCTTTTTCTTCAGCAGGCCCCGATTGCTCTGTCGGCACCTCCACCACATCACGTCTTACTTCCAGACTGGGTTTGCCATTAATATAGGTGAGCGACAACATGTCACCAGGGTAAATCAGATGCGGGTTGTCCAATTGCGGGTTGCGGTACCAGATTTCAGGCCAGTACCAGGGATCTTCCAGAAACTGACTGGCTATACCCCACAAGGTATCACCTTTTTTCACAACATATTCTCTGGGATAATCCGCCTTGATTCTCACGTCATGTGTTGCTTGCGGAACCGCTTCAGCCGCGACGGCGGGTTGCTCGACTGCTACCGGCTCCAATGCTTGAGGCACTGCATCTGTACCCTGCGCTGTAGCGACAGATGGCTCTCGCTCCTGCTCTTGTTCGGTCCAGGGAGAAGGATTGCTTGCGCAGGCTGAAATAGTGATCGCTGAGACAATCAACAAACTGGCAAACAAAATCGGGCTGGGGTTATTTTTTGTAGACAAGGTTGTTGTCCCTCGTGTGTCGTCGCTAGAATTTTCAAGAGTTTAGCTTATAAACTTTATAATATGAAGTAGGTTTAACAAGTAACTGCACGAAACCAGTAGGAATCTTACTAAATGGCACTGCTCGATATATTGCACTACCCCGATGAACGTCTGCGTATCAAGGCCAAGCCTGTCGTAGCAGTGGATAACAACATCCGCCAACTGCTGGATGACATGCTTGAAACCATGTACCACGCACCCGGCATCGGCCTGGCCGCTACCCAGGTCAATGTGGCCCAACGTGTGATCGTGGTGGATGTATCAGAAGAAAAAAACCAGCCCCGGTGTTTCATCAATCCAGAGATTCTGGCGAAGGATGGCGTGGAGCAACACGAGGAAGGGTGTTTGTCGGTGCCCGGTTTTTATGAAACGGTGGAACGCGCCGAACATATCAAGGTGCGCGCGCTGGATCGTAACGGCCATTCTTTTGAACTGGAAACCGGCGAACTACTGGCAGTTTGTATTCAACATGAAATTGATCATCTCGATGGCAAGCTGTTTGTGGATTATTTATCGCCGCTGAAACGCCAGCGTATTAAAAAGAAACTGGAAAAAATGCAAAAAGCGGACATCATGTAATGTCGGCACCACTGCGTATTATTTTTGCCGGCACGCCGGAATTTTCGGTGCCGCCGCTACAAGCCCTAATCGATTCCGACCAGACCGTTGTTGCGGTTTACACCCAACCCGATCGTCCCGCTGGCCGCGGCCGCAAACTCACACCCGGCCCGGTGAAACAGCTGGCGCTCGCGCACAACATCCCGGTTTTTCAACCGCTTAACTTAAAAGCTGAAGCTGAACGTCAACAACTGGCCGACCTCCAGGCTGACCTGATGGTAGTCGTCGCCTATGGCCTGATTTTGCCGCAAGTCATACTCGATACACCGCGTCTGGGCTGCATTAATATTCACGCCTCTTTGTTACCACGCTGGCGCGGTGCAGCGCCGATACAACGCGCCGTGCTCGCAGGCGATACAACATCCGGCATCACCATTATGCAAATGGAAGCCGGGCTCGATACCGGCCCGATGCTGCATATTGAAACTTGCGCCATCACGACAGATGATACCGGCGCCAGCCTGCATGACAAACTCATGGCATTAGGTGCCGACGCATTGATGAAAACCTTGCCTGGCCTGATCACTGGCCGGATCACTGGCACGCTGAACGCCACACCGCAAAATAATGCACTCGCCTGCTATGCTGCCAAATTGCAAAAAAACGAAGCGCTGATTAACTGGTCGCAGGACGCTGAGCAAATTAACCGTCAAGTGCGGGCCTTTAATGCCTGGCCGGTGGCACAAACGTCGGCACACATTCACGGTGAAAATCAAATACTGCGCATCTGGCAGACGCAGGTCATGCCGTATTGCACCGACGACACCCCCGGCAAAATCCTGCGCTGCGATAAAAAAGGCATTGATGTCGCCACCGGCGCTGGTGTGTTGCG
>JANOOU010000337.1:0-2007 GCA_031421475.1 Gammaproteobacteria bacterium
GCATGGCCCACCGGGTTAACCTAATGGTGGGCAGTGCCCACCCTCCGGCTGCACAGAAATGCGAAAAAAACGTTGGCCTAAAGATCAGCCCACAACAATAGCAATAACTTTTCTATTTGCGTTCATTTGCGTTCATTTGCGTTCTCTTTTCTGCGCCAACCTCTACAGCGTTCGCAACATCCGTCTTTTTTCGGCCCGGTTGTTTTTTACCCTGCGCAATTTTTATCATGCCGCGCAAAATCTGTAACTCGCGCACACTCACCCGCGCGCGGCCAAACAAACAACGCATCCGTCGCATCACTTGCTCGTGGTTACGTGTGCCAAAAAAGTCAAACTGGCGCATGGCTTCGAGTATGTGTACATACAAACCATTCAGTTGATCCATGCTCGCCAGCCGGTCCAGTGCATATTTGGGTTCGGTAGTCACGGTGGCATTACCGGCACGGCTGGCCATCATAATTTCATATGTCATCACCTGCACCGCCTGTGACAAATTAAGCGAGGGATACTCATCACTCGTTGGAATATTCACCAGATACTGGCATTGCTCCATTTCTTCATTGAGCAAGCCGGTGCGCTCATTGCCAAACACCAGGGCCACTTCATGTTGTGCGCTTTCGGCATACAGCAATTCACCGCCAGCACGTGCATCGATTTGCGGCCAGGTGACATTGCGCAAGCGCGAGGTGGTGCCGGCAACCAGCGCACAACCTTGCAAGGCCTGCTCCAGAGAATCCACTACCACCGCATTTTGCAAGACATCACCGGCCGAGGCGGCACGTTGCGATGCTTCGAAGGAAGGGAAGTCTGTCGGGGCGACCATGTACAAACGACTCAGGCTCATGTTTTTCATGGCGCGTGCCACCGCGCCGATATTGCCGGGGTGGCTGGGTTTAACGAGAACGATGCGGATATTGGAAAACATAATCACCTGAATTTACGACTAAGCCGGTTATGGCCGGGCAGCGATCATAATAAAAATCCGCCACATAATCTGTTATTCTACGCCCCCGTTCAACAGCCGGTTGTTTCCCGATATGAACCCCATGCTTACCACGGCCGTGCGCGCCGCCCGCGCCGCAGGCAATGTTATTACCCGCAACATGGACCGCATTGATCGCCTCACCATTGAAGTGAAGGCAAAAAATGATTTCGTCAGCCAGGTGGACCGTGAAGCGGAAGATAAAATTATCGCCGAGCTGCGTCAGTATTATCCCGACCACGCCATACTGGCCGAAGAAAGTGGGCTCAGCACTCAGCACAGTGATTATCAGTGGATTATCGATCCGCTGGATGGCACCACCAATTTTCTGCATGGCTTCCCGCAATTTGCTGTCTCCATTGGCCTGTTACACCGCAACCGGCTGGAAGTTGGCGTGGTATTCGATCCGGTTAAAAACGAAATGTTTACCGCCGCGCGTGGTGAAGGTGCGCAACTCAACGATCGCAGAATTCGTGTGACCCCGTTAAAAGGCCTGGAAGGCGCCTTGATCGGCACCGGCTTTCCATTCCGCCATCCGCAACATCTGGATGCCTACCTGGAAAGTTTTCGCGCCATTCATACCCAGTGCGCCGGTATCCGCCGCGCCGGTTCGGCCGCGCTTGATCTGGCCTATGTGGCCGCCGGCCGTATGGATGGTTTTTGGGAGCTGGGCTTGAATTCATGGGACATGGCCGCCGGCGCGCTGCTGGTGCGTGAAGCCGGTGGAATCATCACCGATTTTGACGGTGAAGGAGAATACCTGGAAACCGGTACGGTCATCGCCGCCGCCGCCAAGGTGTACCAACCGATGTTTGAAACGGCGATCAAACCGTTTTTGAAAGCGAATATGCGGTAGAAACGGGCCCTGCCCGCGACAAAAAAACCAAAAGAAAACGCAAATACAGGCGAATAATTTATAAAATCTTTATTCGCGTTTATTTGCGTTTTCTTTTCTTAGCCCTGTCGCGGGCATGGCCCGCTCCTACATCTGAGCTTTCCATTCCGCAGGCGTCAACGCCTTGATG
>JANOOU010000338.1:0-4581 GCA_031421475.1 Gammaproteobacteria bacterium
AAAGGTGGCTGGACCATACCCGAAGACAGTGTGGCCCAAATCATCATGCCGGGTGTGATTGCTGACCGGCAAGTAGAAATCACCGAAGGGCTCTCGCCGCAACAATTGAAACCCGGCGCTATCATACCCTCACGGGAAGCCGTTGATATGATGTCGCTGGTGAACTCCATTGGACAGGAATTAGATAACTCTATTGTCACATTGACTACGGATGCGTCGCGTTTAATTAAGAAACTTGATACCACAGCAAATCAGTTGGCGGTCTTGTTGAATGATACCAATCGAGATCATTTAAATAATGCGTTTCGTAATGCAGATCAGGCAAGCGTTAACATGCTGAGGCTGAGTCAAGGTTTTGAACGCATTAACACCAGAATGGATGACATACTTAAACATGCCGATAGTCTGGTGAAAGACAACGATGCCGATATTCGAAATACAGTCACACAACTGCATCGTTCTGTTGATGCCGTATCGCAGAACATTGATGCCATATTGTATAACCTTGATGCATCGAGCAGAAACATGAATGAGTTTACGCGCCAGTTACGCAACAACCCTGGTGTGATATTGGGTGGCAAGCCGGCACCGGATGCAGCGGAGATGCAGCAATGAAATATGTCCGTTTTTTAATTTTTATTCCATTGCTTTCGGCGTGCAGTTTTTTCGGCGGCACGATTCCTGCCGATCATTTTTATCGTTTGCCGGCACCGACACCCTCAATTATTGCTACCGCAGTTGAAATTACAGCGGTGCGCACAGACGGTCTTTATAATGAGCGCGCCTTGTTGTTTGTGAATGCTGAACGGCCGCTGGAATTACAACGTTATACGTATCATTTTTGGGCGTTAACACCGGCGAAAATGTTGCAGTCTTATTTGCAAACCTGTTTGATCCAATCCGATGCTGCGCAGCAACCAGATAACAACAAATCTCGGATTCAACTCAGCCCGGTAGTCGAGTCATTTGAGCGTGTGCTGGCAAATGGCCAGGCTCTGGCGGTTGTAAAACTGCGTATCAATCAACGTGATTATGCATCCAGTGTGGCGGCTGATGCTCTGGATATGCACGCAACGGTTGTGGCCTATGGGCAAGCCATGCAAAAAATATGTGCAGCCATCGCGCATGATATGTAATGGCTGTGTTGGTGCAGGCTGCTCCTTTAACGTCGTTGCTATACACGGCATGTATTAATCGTTTCTTACTGTGTTGCGCTCAGCGCAAAATATCCTTTTCGGTTGTTTTAAAGAAGATCTGTTTCCTGCCGATACCCTGTTCAATTAGGGGGGTTCTGCTATGCAAGGTCACACCAGTACATGCGAAACAACCGTGGTGCCGGATTTTTCGGGCAGTGCGGTGTACACCGAGGCCAGTTTTGGCTTCATGCCAGCATTCATGCAAGTGAACACTCGCGAGACGCATCTGGCGGCTTATTGCGATGGTCAGCCGGCGGTGATGCATATTCTGGATGGTGTGCCCCACTACTGGGTGGATGTCTGGGGGCACGATGGCCGTGCATTGTCCCTGAAAGCAGGGATTGTGGCCGGTTACATGCGAGCCGGCCATTTTTATACCCTGCACGATATTCTTAATCGCTTGCGGGATAGCTAGCAGTTTGTTGTAAAACGGCAGCACTTGTCCCTGTTTTAATACATATGGCTGCGTTTTTGCCTTGACCTGGCTGCGCTCGTTACGTTTTTTAACAAGCGTCTAATACCTAGCCGCCCGGCGCTGGAGAATGAATAAACTCGTCCACATTAGCTCTTTTTTGCGGCTCCCTCATGTTGGGTTTGAGACAGCAATCCAATGATTTATGTCTGCATACGCTGTGAAAGCTTGACCCAACCCCCACAATTTGCAAAACTCTTCGTGCCTCAAAGGTTTCTAAAGGACTATTTTTGCTGGATTTTTTGTTTAACCAGCATGTTTTGCCAGTGAGCGGCTACAGTTAATGAGGCAGAAATACGAGGCAGGTCAGCAAGTATCGCTGTACCCGAACAGTTTTCTGGTTCATGCCCATGGTATGAACCCGGGTTGGTCCAAAGCCCTAATATTGGAAAAACACCCGGTGTCACTGTGTTAAACCACAGGGGCACTCAAAGGTAATTATGAATCTCGCCACCCTGCATAATTTGATGAACATCGCTCATGGCGCCCTTTGGGGCAGCTGTGTGGTGGTCGTTTGTCTATTTGTGTATGTGCGCAATGTTCCCTCCGCTGTTAGTTATTATGCGCGGACTCCGGTCATTGCAGGTTGGCGCACAGCATCAGGTCTATTAATCAATGAAAAGAATTCTCATCAATGCAAACCAGAAAGAGGAGATCCGCGTGGCCATGGTAGATGGTCAGCGTCTTTACGATCTGGATATAGAAGTTCCCTCCAAAGAGCAGAAGAAATCCAATATCTACAAGGGTATTGTCACCCGGGTTGAGCCCAGCCTCGAAGCCGCTTTTGTCGATTATGGCGCCGAACGTCACGGTTTTCTGCCATTCAAGGAAATCTCCCGCAGCTATTTCAGTGAAGAATCCCTTCAGGCTGACGCACGCCCCGACATCAAGGCCGCTATTCGTGAAGGCCAGCAGATTATGGTACAGGTGGATAAGGAAGAGCGTGGCAATAAAGGTGCCGCACTCACTACGTTTATCAGTCTGGCGGGTCGTTATCTGGTGCTCATGCCAAATAATCCACGCGCCGGTGGTGTATCACGCCGCATCGAAGGCGAAGACCGTCAGGATTTACGCGAAGTCATAGCCCAGCTCGATGTGCCGCAAGGCATGGGTCTGATCGTGCGTACCGCCGGCGTTGGCCGTACCCAGGAAGAGTTGCAGTGGGACATGACTTATCTGCTGCAAATCTGGCAGGCGATCGAGCAGGCCGCCATTGTGGGTAAAGCGCCGTTTTTAATTTATCAGGAAAGCAACGTGGTGATCCGCGCCCTGCGTGATTACTTCCGTGATGACATCGGCGAAATTCTGGTCGATGATCCAGAGGTGTTCAAGGAAGCGGAAGGTTTTGTTGCACAGGTGATGCCGAATTTTCAGCGCAAACTGAAGTTGTATCAGGAAAGTGTGCCGCTGTTTAACCGTTATCAGATTGAAGGCCAGATCGAATCAGCGTTCCAGCGTGAAGTGCGTTTGCCGTCCGGTGGTGCCATTGTTATTGACCATACCGAAGCACTGGTATCGATCGACATTAACTCGGCGCGTGCCACCAAGGGCAGTGATATTGAGGACACCGCAACCAATACCAATCTTGAAGCCGCTGACGAAATTGCACGTCAATTACGTTTGCGTGATCTGGGTGGTCTGGTGGTGATAGATTTCATCGACATGATGGCGCAAAAAAATCAGCGCGCAGTGGAAAATCGCTTACGTGATGCCTTGAAAATGGATCGTGCGCGGGTGCAGATTGGTCGTTTGTCGCGGTTTGGTTTGCTCGAAATGTCACGCCAGCGTTTACGCCCGTCGCTGGGTGAATCCACGCAAAGTGCCTGCCCGCGTTGTAATGGTCAGGGTACGATTCGCAGCGTTGCTTCATTATCTTTGTCATTGCTGCGTATTGCCGAAGAAGAATCACTGAAAGAACATTCCGGGCGTATTCTGGTGCAGGTGCCCGTAGAAGTGGCCACTTATTTGTTCAATGAACAACGCAAGGCGATAGCTGAAATCGAAGCGCGTACCGGCGTTGAAATTTCCATCATTGCCAACGCAGCGCTGGAAACCCCACATTACGACATAACCCGCGTGCGGGTTTCTGAAGCCCGTAATTTTGAAGACAAGCACTCGTATTCACTGGCAACACCAGCAGGCGATGGCCCTTACATTCCTGAACGCAAAGAACAGATTGTGGTGGAACGCGCTGCCGTACAAAGTGTACAACCGATGACGCCGGCACCGATTGTTGCAACACCGGCTGAAAAGAAAATAGCAGCCGCCGCCGCCACCGCCACCACAGAAGGATTTTTTTCAAAACTCATTAAGTTATTGTTTGGTGGCGGTGAACCGAAGAAAACCGCAGCACGTGCCGAGCATTCTGCGCGTACCCCTCAGCCATCGCGTGATCGCAACCGCAATAACAACAACCGCGATCGCGATTTCGACAAACGTCGCAATGCTGGCCGCAATAATAATCCCAAACGTCGTGATGAGCCGCGTTCACCCAAGCCATACGAAAAAAACGATGCGCCAAGACAGCCACCGCCATCCACTCAGGTACGCACAGATACACATCAGGACGTTAAAAAAGAGGATGTGATCGATGCACAGACCGATGCTGTGTCCGTTACGCCGGGTAACGAGGCACGCCAGGATCGCGGTGATCGCAACCGTCGTGGTCGTCGCAGCCGGGGTGGTAAACGTCGTGGCGGCGGTAATCGCCCGGAAACCGGCAATACTGACGCGACCCCTACGGAAGGAACTACGGAAGGAACTACGGAAGCAACTAACAGTGATGCCGGTTATCGTGAACCATCCGGTGCTACACAACCGATGCACGAATCTTCCCGTGCAGAAAATCATTCTTCAACGCAGCAGAATTTTTCGCGTCCGCTTGAACAGGCAGCACCTGTGCCTGTAGTAGAG
>JANOOU010000339.1:0-3413 GCA_031421475.1 Gammaproteobacteria bacterium
GATCGCCAAAACCCGGTGCTTTAACGGCTGCAACTTTTACGATGCCGCGCATGGTGTTAACCACCAGTGTGGCCAGCGCTTCGCCTTCAACATCTTCAGCAATAATCAACAACGGTTTACCCGATTTGGCTACCGCTTCCAGCACGGGTAACATTTCGCGAATATTGGAGATTTTTTTGTCGTACACCAGAATATAAGGCGCTTCGAGTTCGGCGCTCATGCTCTGCTGGTTGTTGATGAAGTAGGGCGATAAATAACCACGATCGAACTGCATACCTTCTACGATATCGAGTTCGTTATCGAGAGTAGTGCCTTCTTCAACGGTGATCACGCCTTCTTTACCCACCTTGGCCATGGCCTTGGCAATGATGTCACCAATATTGGCATCGGAGTTGGCAGAAATAGTACCGACCTGTGCAATGGCATTGTTGTCAGCGCAAGGTTTTGAAATTTTCTTCAACTGTTCAACCGCAGCAGCCACCGCTTTATCAATACCGCGTTTCAAATCCATGGGATTCATGCCGGCAGTAACGGATTTCATGCCTTCACGCACAATGGCTTGCGCCAGTACGGTAGCGGTAGTGGTGCCATCACCGGCCACGTCAGACGTTTGTGATGAAACTTCTTTCACCATTTGCGCGCCCATGTTTTCAAACTTGTCTTCCAGCTCAATTTCTTTGGCGACCGACACACCGTCTTTAGTGACAGTGGGTGCGCCAAACGATTTTTCCAGCACCACGTTACGACCTTTAGGACCCAGGGTAACTTTAACGGCATTGGCCAGAATATTGACGCCGCGCACCATACGTGAGCGCGCGTCATCACCAAAACGGACTTCTTTAGCAGACATGTTTATTTCCTCATTTACCTTCGATTACGGCCAGGATATCGTCTTCGCGCATCATCAGCACTTCGTCGCCATCCCACTTGATTTCACTGCCGGAATATTTGCCGAACAGCACCACATCGCCCACCTTCACATCAAGCGGACGCAAAGTGCCTTCCTCATTGGTTTTGCCCTTGCCGACGGCAATGACTTTGCCACGCTGGGGTTTTTCTGCAGCTGAATCAGGGATGAAGATGCCGCCAGCACTGGTGCGTTCTTCTTCCATACGTTTAACGACCACACGGTCATGCAATGGACGGAGTTTCATGTGTTTTCCTCTTGTGGATTAGCACTCTCGTAAAGTGAGTGCTAATGATAGTCAGCAACCACTTCGAGTCAAGGCATCTTTTTGGGAAAGCGCCTTAAACAGAGTGGTATCGGTTTTTGGGTGTCCCCTATATGCGGCTAGGGATTCAAAATTCAAGGGCGGGCGGTTTATAGCAAGTTGCAACACAGGATAACTCAGGCCATCATCCGTACATTAAGCAACGGATTACATCATGAAGCCTTCAACTGCACTTAACTTAAAACGCCAGGCTATTCGCGCCGCTGCGGTACGCTTTCGCACTGCCAACCCACGTGTGTTCGGCTCGGCCTTACACGGCAATGACCACGACAACAGCGACCTTGATTTACTGGTTGACCCTCTCCCTGGCACCACATTATTCGACCTAGGTGGTCTGCAAATAGAACTGGAAGACTTACTGGGAGTACCCGTTGATCTGCTTACTCCCGGCGATCTGCCTGCAAAATTTCGCGAGCGGATTCTGGCTGAGGCAAGCCCGGTATGAGTGTGAATCGCCTGGGTGAATACCTTGACCAGATGATTGAAGCCACGCAGCAAGCCTGCTCTTACATTGATGGCATGAGCAAATCCGAATTTCTTGCCGACAAGAAAACCCAGCAAGCGGTCATACTGAACATGGTTATACTCGGTGAATCTGCCACCCGCTTATTAAAAGACCACGCAGACTTTCTTGATAAACACCCCACTATTCCCTGGCGTAATATGAAAGGCATGCGCAACCGCATTGCCCATGGTTATTTCGACATTAATCTTGAGGTCGTCTGGGAAACAGTTAAAACCGCTCTGCCGCAATTACTTGAGCAATTACCCGTCATTCGCGCAAACATCGAGTAATGCGCGACCCTGCACCTATATAATCGCCTTCCTTTTGCTTACCCAACAGATCATGTCCAAGCTCAATCCACCACAACTCGCCGCCGTCCATTACATCGATGGCCCGTTACTGGTGCTGGCCGGTGCCGGATCGGGTAAAACCCGTGTGATCACCAACAAAATCGCCTGGCTGATCAACGAATGTGACATTCCCGCACGCAACATTTGCGCGGTGACCTTCACCAACAAGGCCGCACGCGAAATGAAAAGCCGCGTGGACGAGCTGCTGGGCAAGGGTGAAAACCGGGGCTTGATTGTATCCACCTTCCATAATCTGGGCTTACGCATATTGCGCAGCGAGTGTGTGGCGCTGGGCTACAAAAAAGGTTTTAGCGTATTTGATTCAGCCGACAGCCTAACCATACTCAAGGGTTTATACGCGCAAGATTCCGCCAGCAATGTGGATGATGCTGAACAGGCACGCTGGCGCATCTCACGCTGGAAAAATGATTTTATTTTGCCGGACGCGGCACTGGCCACCGCCGAAAACGAAATCGACGGGCGTTATGCACAACTATACAAACGCTATCAGCGCCAGCTGCATGCCTACAACGCCATGGATTTTGACGATTTAATTTTGCAGCCGGTGCTGCTGTTTCATAACCATGCGGAAGTTTTAAAAAAATGGCAGAACCGCATTCATTATTTACTGGTGGATGAATACCAGGATACCAATGCCAGCCAGTATGAAATGGTGCGCTTGTTACTCGGCACCGCCGCGCGCTTAACAGCGGTAGGCGACGATGATCAATCGGTGTATGCCTGGCGCGGTGCGCGGCCAGAAAATCTGGCGCGGTTACAAACCGACTATCCGCAATTAAAACTGATTAAACTCGAACAGAATTACCGGTCCACCGCGCGCATTTTGCAGTGCGCCAATCAGCTGATTGGCAACAACCCACATGTGTTTGAAAAAAAATTATGGTCAGAACTGGGTCTGGGCGACATGGTGCGCATTATCGAATGCATGAGTGCCGAAGCCGAGGCTGAACGCGTAGTCGTTGAAATGAATACGCATCGTTTTCAACACCGCAGCCAGTATCGTGATTATGCGATTTTGTACCGTGGCAACTTTCAATCCAAAATATTTGAAAAACATTTGCGCGAACTGCAAATGCCTTATGTGGTGAGCGGTGGCACGTCATTTTTTGAGCGCACGGAAATCAAGGACATCATGGCGTATTTGCGGCTGATCGCCAACCCCGATGACGACACTGCGTTTTTGCGCATTGTGAACACGCCGCGCCGCGAAATCGGCGCCGCCACACTGGAAAAACTCGGTGACTATTCGCGCACGCGTAATATCAGCTTATTCGCTGCCAGTTTTGAAATGGGCTTGCAACAAAT
>JANOOU010000340.1:0-5800 GCA_031421475.1 Gammaproteobacteria bacterium
CCCGACATGCCCAGCAGGGTGATACGCTTGTTTTTCCACTGACGAAATTCGGCGGAGGATAATTTCACGATATGGGGTTTCCGTTAGAGAGAGGGTGACATTATGCAGCAACATTCACACGGGTGGAACACCAGGGGGAATGTCCGGCTTGCCATGGGATCATGACCGAATGCTTCATCTAACTTGAATAACAAAAGACGATATGACACAGATCTAACAGCGAGGGAAAAATTATTGCAGCGGGGCACAAACTCATTAATTGCCAGGCAGGCTTGCATCAGAACATAGCGGCTGCATTATTAACTAATCGATATACCGGGCACTATAAGTCATAGACAAATACACACTTTCGGCACGTATACGCTGTATGGGTATAGCCTTGTGCAGTTGTACGCACACCCGGTCGCCATCACAACGCAACACCTCCCCGCTGCATTCATAGACATTACCATCACTAAAACAGATATTGGCAATCAACAACATACCGGGTTTAAAAATGTAACGCGCATCTTGTTTGAAACACACACCAAATTCGGATACATCAAGCACTTCAAAGTGATCTGTTTTAGCCGACAAAACCGGTCTATCACTCATTGGATAGTGCACCCGGTAATGCTCTCGACGTTGTTCTGCCATATAAAGCCCTTACTTCACGCATCCGGGGATGATATTTTTTTATCCTGTCATGAGTATAAAAAAACCTGCAAAAAGCAAAACCCCCATTTGGGTGAATAGACTAGCCGGCAAGCATATAAGCTGCTGATGATATACAGAAAGGTTCTGAAGATTTATCGGAAGATGTATTAAAGTGAATAACGCCATCCTGGCGTTCTCAGAGCACGCCATACGCCAATTCATTCAAATAAATAAATTCCGGCGCTTTTACACCCGCCTGCTCTCGGATTTTAACTAACTCAGCTGATTCAAAAAAAAATTTGGCGTTTGAGATGGATGCCCATTTAGAAAAATGCACAATCTTGTTTGCATCTTTTTCATACTTCAATACCTGGTAGCTTTGTTCACCTGCCGCTTTTCGTATGGATGCAGCCTGATCGAATATCACTTTCCAGGCAGCGTAATCTTTTACTTCGTGAATAATTAACACGTATTCCATAAAGCATCCTGTTTCTCTAAAACAAACCCCTGCACGGCTCTAACCACTCGCTTAACCTACCAGCACAGCAGTCATATTTTTCAGGCAAAAAAATAGCCGCACAAAATCTCATGCGGCTACTTCTTGAGTAATTCTAAGGGTGGAGAATATTCTAAAGGGCTTTAACCCGTTAAAGCCATGCGGTCAAACGTGCACACACCAACCCTAAATGTACTTAAACCGGTACAACCTTGTTTGCACAGGGTCCCTTCTGACCTTGTCCAACTTCATATTCTACTTTCTGGCCTTCGTTGAGCGTTGCATAACCGCCACCGCTCTTGATTTCTGAATGATGTACAAATAAATCTTTACCACCATCTTCAGGAGTAATAAAACCAAAACCCTTGTCTGCATTGAACCACTTTACTGTACCTTTACTCATTATCTTACTTTCCTATCGGCTATTGAGGCGAATCCGAATTTTATCAAAGAAGTCTTTTATATAACAACCTCTTTAGTTGATTTGAGCCGGCAAAACCCACTGTATTTACAAACACATACCGCGCAAACGTATAATCGCCTGCCTGTTATCACCCGGCGGGTGCAGCAAAATGGCATTTAAAACGAATGAAATCAGAGGTATTCAGAGCCTTGCTAGGTGAATTATTAAATTTAATACCACCACTGCCATAACATTAGCGGCTTCCCAACAAGTGCTGTTTAAGCGTCTGAATAGAGGGATCCAGGTATCAAAAGGCGTCTAAAATCAGCCGCCAGAGAAGATTTAGACAGAATCCATACGATTTCATATACACGTAGCCGTTCCAGGCGCGCAACTCTGGCTACAAACTGCCGCATGGTCATGACCTTAAACCACGCATTTCGCTAAGTGTTTTTTCCTGGATGCAAGCTGGCGTTGATGAGCTCGCGAACCTCATTAAGTATCCGTCAGAATCGGATCATACCGTTGGTCGGCTTGAGCTCCACGGCGTCTGGTTTCACCTGCATCCGGTTCAACAGTCCGCATAACCACTCCGTTCTCAGGCTCACCCTCATACCACCTTGCAGATCAGGTTTTGATTGCAATATGTATCTCAATTTCCTGCTGATTTTTATAAAACTCGAAATCTTTCGTATAAGCCCGCTGGTGACCCACCCCTTCTGCCGAAAAATAACGCCAGATCTTTCCCCATGTGTCGATAACAACCTGGGGCATATCACCTCTGGCAGCAAAAACCATATAGGGGCCATGAGGTATGATTAACGTCTCAATACCATCGCCTGAGGTTTCACCCGGCTGATCAGTGCCTGCCATCACCGAATATTCGCCCGACGCATCCGATTCATAGTTGTAATACACACCATAAACCCGTGCACCGTTTTTATAATCAACGGTCATTTTTTTGTCAAACGCCTGATATAAGGCAGCAATTTTTGCCAGCGCAGGATTCATTTCATTGGCATTCGATGTGCGAATGCTGAGGCCTGTTATTTTTTTCCCATCGAATTGAATTATTGTCATAATTGCTCTGTTCGATTAATCGTTAAATTATGATGATTGATCACAGTCGGCTATCAACACCTGAAAAGTATTTATGGTGACCGGTGTGATGTAGAAACAACTGAAATATTAGGTACCGAAGTTTCAGTTTTACCTCTTTTGGGGAGCCGTTGAAGTCGGCAGCGACTTTTTTGTTTTCAACTTAATTACTTTCGTTTCCGTGCCTATTCACATTCTGAAACTCAGGTAAACACCGACACACACAACGACATCAACATGCCCGGATAAACACCCAGTACTAAAATAACAAGCCCGTTGGCACTGAGCGCCACTTGCAGATCACCGCTTTTATTGAGTGGCAAGGTGTCTTCTGCCTGATCAAAATACATCACCTTGACCATGCGCAAATAGTAATACACACCAATAATTGAAAAGAAAACAGCTACCAGCGCGAGCCACAACATATCAATATGCACAACCGCTTTTAATACGGTAAGTTTTGCCCAGAAACCGACAGTGGGTGGCACGCCTGCCATGGAGAACATGAGTATCAGCATCATGAATGCAAACCACGGGCTGCGCTGATTAAGGCCTTTGAAATCATCAATATTTTCGGCTTCAAATCCGGCGCGGGTTAAAAGAATAATCATACCGAAGGCACCGAGTGACATCAGTGCATAGGTGAGTGTGTAAAACATGGCGGCCGAGTAACCATCGACATTGCCTGCTGATAATCCCAGCAAAATAAAACCAACATGTGAGATGGTGGAATATGCCAGCATGCGTTTTAAATTGGATTGAGCAATAGCAACAATATTACCCAGTGCCATCGATAAAATGGCGAGTATCACCAACATGTCTTGCCAGTCTGCGTGTAAAGGCCCCATGCCTTCCACCAGCAAACGTATGGCGATGGCGAAACCGGCAATTTTGGGTGCGGATGCAATGAAGGTTGTAACAGCAGTAGGCGCGCCGTGGTACACATCGGGTATCCACATGTGAAACGGTACCGCGCCCAGTTTAAATGCTAGGCCTATCACCATAAATACCAGGCCAAATACCAGCACTGTATTCATGCTGTCTTCCTGTGCGACTGCCAGGGTTACCAGGCGCAGATCCAGCGACCCGGTGGCACCATAGATCATGGATATGCCATACAACAACATGCCGGATGCAATGGCGCCCAGTATAAAATATTTCATCGCCGCTTCGCTGGCGTTTGGGTTGTCACGATCAAACGCCACCATGGAATAAAGTGACAGGGACAATAATTCAAGGCCCAGATACAAACTCAAAAAATGCGGGGCCGATACCATGATCATCATACCGAGCGTGCCAAATAGCCCCAGCACATAAAATTCACCTTTAAATATATTGCGTTGTTGCAAGTATTCACGCGAATAAACAAAGACGATTGCCACGATGGCAACGATGCTGAATTTCAATACTACAGATAATTGATCGCTGACAAACGCACCGTTAAATGCATATTCACGCTGATCGTTTGCGGTGAAGACAATTAATAACAAAGTAATAATCAGTGTTAACTGCGATAAATGATAGGTTGACTGGCGTTGTGCATCCGTGGTGAACGCATCCGCAATCAGTACCACACAGGCCATAATCAACATGAATATTTCTGGCCAGGCTACTGCGTAATAAAGCATATCAAGTGTCATGGTGACTCACATCGGGTTTGTAGGTTCGCTGTTGGGCGAACAGGTTTTTAATTCAACAGTGTGCGCATCATCGTACAGCACATAATCAAAGTATCTGACTGCCCCTCTCATGTCATAGTCGAGGGGTTTAACTCAGGTTACAGTTTGGATATCGCAACGTGCTGCAACAAACTATCAATCGACACATGCATCACATTCACCAGCGGTGCCGGATATAAACCCAGTGCCAGCACGGCAACGGCTAACACCGACATCATAATAAATTCACGCTGATTAATATCTTGCAACGCACGTACATGCTCGTTTTTGATTTCGCCAAAGAACACCCGTTTAACCATCCACAGTGTGTAAGCCGCGCTGAGTATTAATGTTGTGGCTGCCAAAAATGCAAACCAGATATTCGCCTTGAAGCTGGCAAGTATCACCATAAACTCACCAACAAAACCGGACGTGCCAGGCAGACCCGCATTCGACATGGCAAAAAATACAGCAAAGGCAGAAAACACCGGCATGGTTTTAACCACGCCGCCGTAATCACCAATTTCGCGTGAATGCATGCGATCGTATAACACACCAATCATCAGGAACAATGCGCCGGAAATAAAGCCGTGCGAAATCATTTGTACCATCGCACCTTCTACCGCAAGCGATGCGCCGCTGATATCGGCATTCGCCGGATTACTCCAGATTCGAAAAATAACAAACAGACCCAAAGTCACAAAACCCATGTGTGCGATTGATGAATAGGCCACCAGTTTTTTCATGTCACTTTGTACCAGGGCGACAAATCCAATATAGACCACGGCAATCAGCGACAGGCCAATCATCAACCAGTCGAGTTCGTGGCTGGCATCGGGCGTAATCGGTAAACTGAAACGCAGAAAACCGTAACCACCAATTTTCAACATGATCGCCGCCAATATTACCGAGCCACCTGTCGGGGCTTCAACGTGTGCATCCGGCAACCAGGTGTGTACCGGCCACATCGGTACTTTCACCGCAAAGGCCATGAGGAACGCAATAAATATTAATAACTGTTCGTTAAGATCAAGTTTAAGCAAGTGCATATCGAGTATCGCGAAACTGCCTGATTTGTAATACATATAAATCAGCGCAACCAGCATGAATACCGAACCAAAAAATGTATAAATAAAGAACTTGATGGTGGCATACACACGACGGGGCCCGCCCCAAACACCAATGATCAGAAACATGGGAATCAACATGCCTTCCCAATACACATAGAACAACATGGCATCGAGAGCAGCGAACACGCCATTCATTAAACCTTCCATGATTAAAAACGCGGCCATATATTGTGCCGGTTTATTCTTGATTACTTCCCAGCCTGCGATTACCACTATCACCATGGTAAACGTCGTCAGTAATATCAGTGGCATGGAAATGCCATCCACACCGAGTGAATAATGAATATTGTATGTCTCGATCCAGAGGTGATGTTCTACAAATTGCATATCGGCAGTGGTGACATCAAAGCCCGTGTACAAACCCATACTTAATATAAAA
>JANOOU010000341.1:0-1678 GCA_031421475.1 Gammaproteobacteria bacterium
GGTCGGATTTTATGGCTGGGCCTGGTACCTTCAGGGGCGATGGTACGGAGCGCATAGTGGTTTTTACGTCCACGGATTGTGGAAGTACTTGTCGTGATGCGGTCAGTTACCTCACCCAGTCAGACCAGATGTTTGAAGAGCTGAGGCTGGAAGATGATAAAAACAATGTAAAACTTTTTCACCAGTTAGGTGGTTCGGATGTCGTGCCATATTTAGCATCAGGTTATCAAATAGTGAGTGGATTTTATCCTCACGATTATCTTTCGGTACTGGCTGCCGCGCGCGGTTTGTCTGTGCTTGATCCGGCTTTACGTGATGTGTATGCGCAGCATTTTGCAGCTAACAATAAACCCGTGCTGGTAATGTATGGCACCAGTTGGTGTGTAGATTGTGCTGCTCTGCGTGAATACTGTAATGATAATAAAATTAAATTGCTCGACTGGGATGTTGAAACCGATGCTGCCGTGGCGCATCGCTATGCTTTGCTGGGAGGCCGTGAGTTTCCGTTGGTATTTTATGGCGCCAGACGCATGACGGGTTTCTCTGAAAGTACTTTGCTGCGTTTGATAAGAAATTAATTTTCCTCCACGATATACCAAAGAAACGCAAAGCCCGCGAAGTGTAGATGTAACCGTTATGCCAATACGTCCGCAAACACGGTTGCAAAAATGTTTTTGATAGCGACTTGATCGGTTGCATCAAGCTGTCCCAGTACACCGCGAATCAGCCGGTGATCGAGTGTAAATAATTTGAAGCGAACTTTGGATGCGGCGGGTAAACCGGCTGCTTGCAAGTTGTGAATAACACAATCCTGCGGCCAGGGTGAATTGGTCTCGGATGTAATCATGGCCATCACCGAATGACCGGCGGGGGTGTTGAAATGGCGTTCGCTCGAAAGTATTAAGGCCGGCCGACTTTTGCTGGCGAGGCGGTCGGTAAATGGAAACGGTACACGCACCACATCAAAGGTTTGGAATCTGCGCAGGTATATCTCTGGGGCGGCGGAATCGGCTACATGGTTTTTTTCTGGCTGGGTGGGGGTCACGGTTTATGCCTTTATTGTTTATTGATCCGGTCTAGTGAAATTTGAAGCTTTTCCTACGATGTATAAACACGACTGAATCAGCTGTTGTAGGTCCGAATTCTTTCGGACAACGGGCTATATGCGGGTGAAATTGTGCGAATAAATTCGCACCTACAGGCAGCTTTATGGCATGGCTGTGGCCTGGATAATTCAAACATTACCGTGCCGGATCAATAGCTAATCAAAGATTGCCGTAAGCGGCTTCGTCGGCCTCGCTCGACCACTCTTCAAGAGTGCTTTCCACGGCGCGCAAATATTCCACGTCAACAGGTAGCACCCGACGTACCTGTACCGTGCCATCAGCCATGGTTTCCCAGGCTATTAAATCCCCCGGTTTCACGTTGAGTTGTTCGCGGATTTCCTGCGGGATGGTGGTTTGGCCTTTGCTGGTGATTTTGGCGATGGCTGTCATGAGGAGCTTACAGTAAGGAGTAATGTATCCTTACTGTAAGGCGGCAGGGATAAAATGGCAAGGAGTAATTATGAATCGCCAGTGTGGGTCCGGTCAGTTGTGGTGGCGGGATTCAGGCGCGGATGGGTTTCTTCACCCAGAATCATCAGGATGAGGCCAGAAACCGCCATGGCGACTGCTAC
>JANOOU010000342.1:0-2451 GCA_031421475.1 Gammaproteobacteria bacterium
CCGATCCGGTGCATTCCCCGTTGTTGGCTATTTTACGAGAGGGTGCTGCCAATACCACGCTTTCCAGTCCGCTGATTGCTAATCTGGCAGACGATTATGACAAAGGTAAAACCGGCAAGGCGACAGGTTATCTGGCGGATACATTCGAAGGCACTAAAGTTGATGTGCAATTTCGTGAACTAAATGTGTTGTTGCGTGAAACACCGAAAAAACCGGCGGCCATAAATATCACCCTGCAAAACATTCAGCAACTCCAGCAATTTGTAAATGAAATTGCCTTGTCACCCGATCCCGCCAAAAAATCCTTTGAAGTGGCGCAGGCGCGTTACCAGAGTGGGTCGGCGACACCGATCACCCTGTTGCGTTCGTATGCCAGCACCACACCACCACCGGTAAAACGCTGGCTGGATTCCTTGTCACAGGAAGTATGGAAGGTGATCCTGCGTTCGGCGCATCAACATATTAATGCTGAATGGCGTACCCGTATTCACCAGCCCTATACACAAGGACTGGCAGGTCGCTACCCATTGAATCGTGATTCAAAAAATGAACTGGCGCTGCTGGACTTTAGTGAGTTTTTTAAACCCACGGGCACCTTTGATACGTTTTTCATCACGTATATGAAACCTTTTATTGATACTGGTGGCGGCTGGAGTAATCGCGGTGTTGATAATTACAGCATCGGATTCTCTGGTGAGGCCATCAGCCAGGCCAAACGCGCGCAGTTTATTAAAACCGTTTTCTACGGCGCTAATCCGGCCGTACCTGGCGTGACACTGCAATTCAGACCCTATAAAATGGAAAAAAACGATGCACGATTCACGCTGGAAATAGGAGACAAACGTATTTCCTACAATCACGGCCCCAAATTCTGGAACCCGCTCAAATGGTCGGGTGAAGATGAAAATAAACGTATACGCCTCCTGTTTGAAGACTTGAATGAAAATGTTCATTCTGCATCTTACGAAGGTCCCTGGGTATTGCTGCGTTTGATGGATAAATCCAGTTTGCAAAAAACATCACAATCCAATGTTTATATAGCAACCTTTACAGCGTATGAAGAATCCGCTGATGGCAGCGATAAAAAAACAAATGCACATAAAGTTCAATATGAAGTTAAAACCGAAAGTGTGAACAGCCCGCTGGAACCTAATTTGCTGGGTGCATTCAGATGCCCGGAGTCAATATAGTGACAACAGAATTGCTCATAGGATTATTTGGCAAGTTACCTGCACACGGTGATTTTATTCACCGCAATTTACCCTCGGATGTCATTACGCCCTGGGATGAGTGGTTGCAGCATTTTATTGCCAGCTCGCGTGAACAAATGGGTGGAGACTGGTTAAATATTTATCTGACCAGCCCGGTATGGCGTTTTGTATTGTCAGAAGGTGTGCTGGATAACAACAGCTGGTCAGGCGTCATGATTCCCAGTGTCGACAGGGTAGGTCGTTATTATCCTTTTACAGTGCTGACAAAAATTCCTGCTGCCATCAATCCACTGGAATTCCTGCCCAAAAACAGCAGCTGGTTTGATCAAATTGAGAATGTGTTAATTGATGCGCTGGAAACCGATATGTCAGCAGACGATGTCATGCAGTTGATTGAAGACGTTCCGATTACTGTGGAAGCCGAGTATGCAAAAGCCGCATCTGCGACGCTGAATTCATCGCAACTGATAAAAATAGCTTCAAACGACCCATTGCCGCATGCGCTTTATTCATACATGCTCGATACCAGTTTACGAAAAGCATTTTCCAGTTACAGTGTTTGGACAACACTAGGCTCCGAACGCGTTGAGCCCTGTATGTTTTCAGTGCAGGGGTTACCAACAATTGATGGTATACCGGCGATGCTGGATGGCGAGTGGCAACACTGGCAATGGAATCAGCCTTACGTATTAAACGTTTAACCGATTTATGATGGAATGACTATGAGTGATACAACAGTCAGACGGCCCATTAAATGGAATTCATTTGCCGAAAGCAATGTCGGCACCGTGCGCAGCATTAATGAAGATTCAATACTCTCCAAACCCGAAATCAACCTTTGGGCCATTGCCGATGGCATGGGTGGTTATGAAGCCGGTGACGTCGCCAGTAGTTTAATTGTAAAAACCCTCGACGAACTGGCTTACAAAGAATCACTCAGCGATATTGTTAATGCTGTTGAAGATACGCTGACAGATGTGAATCACCGTATCCAGGAGTATGCTGACATTATGCTAGATGGCCGTATGCTCGGCAGCACCGTTGTGAGTTTAGTGATTCGTGGCAGAGTGGGTGCGTGTATCTGGGCCGGTGATTCTAGGCTCTATCGTTATCGCAATAACCAGCTACAACAATTATCACGTGATCACTCGCATGTAGAAGAGCTGATGACGCAGTGACATATTACTGCCGAAGAAGCTGCCAATCATCCAGATTCAAATGTGATTACACGTGCGGTGGG
>JANOOU010000343.1:0-7364 GCA_031421475.1 Gammaproteobacteria bacterium
GCTCCAGCACCGGCCCGGCATCGCCCGAATCACCGATTACCCAGATACGGGCCGGACGTTGAGTACCGGCGGCCGGTGCCGTACGAAACCAGTCATTATTTGTACCGCCCTGTTTATCACCCTGGTTATCTGTCACTTCATAATAATAAGGTGTGTCCGGTTTCAGCCTGTCGATTTTAAGGGCGTGCAGGCGGTTGGCCGAGGTTTCGGTGAGGGTTAAATCAAACTGCTGGGGTTGACCGCCCACACGCACCGTAGCCACGGTTGCGTTCAGGGTTTGCCAGCGGATCACCGCACTGGTGGGCGTTGTCATTTGTATATAAGGTGCGCGCACGCCGTTCAGCTGGCTGTCGGTATACACCACGGCTAACCGTGCCACACCATAAAAAACCAGCAATCCCAGAATTGCCATCAGGATATATTTCAAGCCACGTTTGATCCAGAGCATCGAGTTACCTGCCAGGTTAATATTGAAGAGTAGACATTATGCTGAAACCTTTGCACGATGGTGCGAGCAATTACATACCCGACAACACTCGCTAAAAAACGGCGTTTACACAGCGCCAATGAGCGTTTTTTAGCCATTTTTAACGCCGTAATATCGAACGCGTAATCGGATAAAGATCCCATGATATACTGCGTCGCCTTTAAACCACAGCCGTGCCACAGTCCACGTCTCTTCATTTTATATAATTCAGATGATAGCCATAACGAAATTTCTTCCACGCCTGCATATTTTCTCTCTGATGATGATTCTGATCCTGATGGTCATGCAAACCATCATGCGGCTGATATTCTGGTTTACATTCAATCCCGCTATCGATCCAATGTCGACCGCCGATCTGCTCTGGTCATTTTATCTGGGTTTTAAATTTGATTTGCGCATTGCAGTGTATGCCGTACTACCCATACTTATGCTCGGCTGGATAAAACCGCTGCACCCGGTACACAGTGTAACCGGCCGAAAAATATGGCTGATGTATGCCGCCGTTGTGTTCTCAGCACTGTTTATTGTGTACGCCATTGATTTTGGACATTATGCCTATCTGCAAACACGCTTTAATGCTACCGCCTTACGCTTTCTGGAAAACCCGTTAATATCAGCCACCATGGTTTGGCAAACCTATCCGGTGCTGACGGGCAGTTTTATTTTACTGTTACTGGTTGCTGCCTGTTTATGGCTGCTCAACACACTTCACCGCCGCATTGAACACGCACCTCATCGTTATAACCGCTGGTACAAAAAAACAGCCGTGGTCATCATCACCCTGTTTGTTACATTATTGTCAGTTTTTGGAAAGCTTTCACAATATCCCCTGCGCTGGAGCGACGCTTTTTTTAGTAACAACGTTTTTGCCGGGCAACTCACTTCTAATCCGGTTGAGTACTTTTCCAGTACACTCAACTTTCGTGAAGAAACTTTTGATTTAGCTGAAACACGCAAACATTATCCGCTCATGGTCGACTATCTGGGCGTGGATAAACCGGATATTGAACATCCAAATTTCCGCCGGGATTTTCACTTCAATGACGCGGCCGGTCGCAAACCGAATAATGTCGTGATTGTATTTCTTGAATCTTTTGCTTCCTACAAATCCAGCTTGTCCGGCAACCCGCTCAATACCTCACCCCATTTGCAAAAAATTGCCGATGAAGGTTATTTCTTTAAAAACTTTTACGTCACGCAAACCGGCACCGCGCGTTCGGTATGGACGCTGATCACCGGCATGCCCGATATCGAATTAAATAAAACCTCGTCACGCAATCCACTCATAGTGGACCAGCACACCATTATCAATGCATTTAAAGATTATAAAAAACTCTACTTTCTGGGTGGCAGTGCCAGCTGGGCCAATATTCGCGGCTTGATGGCATCCAATATTCCGCAACTCGAGATACATGAAGAAGGCAGCTACGAATCACCTACGGTGGATGTCTGGGGCATTTCCGATTTAAGCCTGTTTGAAGAAGCACACAAGGTTATTAAAAACCTGAACCAACCCTTTGTCGCCATTATCCAGACCTCTGGCAACCATCGCCCCTACACCATACCGGCAGACAACAGAGGCTTTAAAATCCTGAGCCAGGACGATTTGCCGCATAAGGTAACCGATTACGGTTTTGCCTCCATTGAAGAACTCAATTCCTTCCGTTTTATGGATCACAGCATCGGGCACTTTATTAAACTGGCCGAAGCGGAAGCCTATGGCGCCAATACACTCTTTGTATTCTTTGGTGATCATGGCATCCATGCCGAAACCGGCCAGCACACCAGAAAATCCGAAGCGCAGCTGGGCATCCAGGGTTTGCGTGTACCGCTGGTGATGTATGGAAAAGGAATCATTACCCGGCCCGCGATTTTTGATAAGGTAGCCAGCCAGGTTGACGTATTACCCTCGGTTGCGGCCCTGAGTAAAACCGACTACACCAACACCACACTCGGTCGGGATTTGTTCGACACGCGTTACGACCAACAACGTTATGCATTTACCATAGAACACAACGTGCATCGTGTTATAGGCCTGTTATCAGAGCAATATTATTTACAAATGAAATACGATGGCACAGAAATCAAGTTACATAGTTTACAATCGGATACAGCACGTGATGACATATCCGCACAACACCCCGACATCACACAAACCATGGCTGCTTATTTACAATCCATGTGGAGCTCCATCCAGTACATGCGAGAAAACAATAAGCAGCACACGATCAATACCGCAGTGGAAGTCAAACAATGAAAATATCTGTCATTGGTACAGGCTATGTTGGCCTGGTAACGGGTACCTGCTTTGCAGAAATGGGTAACGATGTCTATTGTGTCGACATCGATAAAAAGAAAATAGAAAACCTTAAAAAAGGTATTTTACCGATTTATGAACCTGGCCTGGAAGAACTGGTTAAGAAAAATGTAGCCGGAAAACGTTTACGCTTTACCACATCCATTAGTGAAGGTGTAAGTGAAGCCACCGTACACTTTATAGCGGTAGGCACGCCACCCGATGCAGACAGCGCCGCTGATTTACGCTTTGTACTCGAAGTCGCCACACAACTCGGTGAAACCATGCAACAGGGTTACAACATCATTGTCGATAAATCGACTGTACCAGTTGGAACCGCTGATAAAGTAACTCATCATGTTAAACAAGCACTCAATAAACGTAATGCATCCATTAGCTTCGATGTAGTCAGCAACCCGGAATTTCTCAAAGAAGGGGCGGCAATCGATGACTTTTTACGCCCGGATCGCGTAATCATAGGCGCGAACAGCAGTGCAGCGCATGCTGCTATGCGCGATCTCTATGCACCTTTCCAGCGCGATCATAACCGAATTATTTCAATGAATATTCGTGATGCAGAAATGACCAAATATGCTGCGAACGCCATGCTCGCGACCAAAATTTCATTCATGAATGAAATTGCAGAACTATGCGAACGTTTAAATGTAGATGTAGAAAATGTTCGATTGGGTATGGGATCGGATAGCCGTATTGGATATCATTTCATATACCCTGGCGCAGGCTATGGTGGCTCGTGTTTCCCCAAAGATGTTAAAGCACTGGTTGCTATGGCAAAAGAAAACAATGTACCGTCAGATGTATTACATGCCGTAGAGTCGCGCAACCAGCGACAGAAAGAACGCATGGCTGTAAAAGTAAAAAAACACTTCGACGGTAATATTCAGGGTAAAACATTCTGCTTATGGGGATTGGCCTTCAAACCCAGCACTGACGATATGCGTGAAGCGCCCTCATTACAAATTATCAATGACCTGGTCAGCGCTGGCGCTAAAGTTCATGCTTATGACCCAGTAGCAGCAGAAACCGCTCGCGAAGTTATTCCAAAAACATGGATGGACTCCGGTTTGGTAAAAATCTACGAAGAACAATATGAGGCACTGGAATTATCGGATGCACTCATTCTGGTGACTGAATGGAAACAATTTAGAAATCCGGATTTTGACAGAGTAAAACAACTGCTGAAAAATCCGGTAATTTTTGATGGTCGTAATCAATACGATCCAGCGAAAATGCGTGAAAAAGATATCATTTATATAGGCATAGGCAGAAGTAACATATGATTTCTGACGCAAATTGGCCAAACAAATACTGGGCTTGGAACCGGTCATCTAACTGGACGAAGGCCTTGCCAGAACCATTGGATATTTCAAGACCGTTATATAATAACCTGAATAACCATGCCAAAAATTAGTGCCTGCATTATTTCGTTCAATGAAGAAAAGAAACTTGAGGATTGCCTCAAGAGTCTCCAAGCGATTGTTGACGAGATCATAATTGTTGATTCACTAAGCACAGATGACACACTCAAAATAGCCCAGAGATATACGGATAAAATATTTCATCAGAAATTTCTTGGCCATATTGAACAAAAAAATCTGGCTGTGAGCAAAGCAGGATATGACTGGATACTAAGCCTGGATTGCGATGAAAGACTCACACCCGAACTTCAACAATCCATTTTAGGTATTAAGGACAATCTGGATGCAGCCGATGCGTACTGCATGCACCGCAAAACATTTTATATTTACCGCTGGCTGAATCACTGCTGGTACCCGGATACCAAAACCCGACTCTTTAATAAAACCACGTCGCACTGGGGTGGCACCAACCCGCACGACAGAATCATCACACAAGGCAAAAATATACGGTTGTTGCGAGGTGATATTCAACACTACTCATTCAGCAGTATTTCCGAGCACTTGAAAACCATTGATCAGTTCACCGAAATTGGCGCTGATGAACTCATCAAAAAAGGCAAACGTTTTACGATATTCAGCCCGCTCACGCATGCCAGCTGGACCTTTATCAAACTCTATTTTATAAAACGCGGTTTTCTTGATGGTTTTGCTGGACTTGTTGTTGCGGTACTCTCCTACATGCATGTTTTTGTAAAATATACCAAGGCCATTATTAAACGTCGCGATCTGGACAAAAATGAAAATTCTTGAACTGTGTTTATCTCCCGGCCTGGGCGGCCTGGAACTGTATGCCTTTCGCAGCAGTTTGGCCCTGTCCGCACAGCACCAGGTGATCAGCGTGATCACTGCCAACGGCAAACTGGCTGAGCGCTATCGCACGTACCCTACCCTTAAAACACATTACTTAAACTATCGTCACAGTTATTTTCCATTGATCAATGCAGGCAAACTATCAAAAATTATTGACCAGGAAGAAATTGACGTCATTCATATGCACTGGGGCAATGACTTTGCGCTGGCAGCCATTGCCAAAAAACTATCAAAACGAAAACCTGCACTGGTGTATACACGGCAAATGCAGATTACACGTAGTAAAGATGATATATATCATCATTTTCTTTACACACAAATGAATCGCATGCTCACCATTACACATGCACTTGAAAAAGAAGCCCGTAAATTTATACACCCGTTTGCTGACAGAATTTTAACTCTGTATTATGGGGTTGCATCGTTGGCGCATAAGCTCAGTGCCGAGGAAATTACACAAAAACGCAGACAATTAAACTTCGAAGATGCTGATTTTGTTGCAGGTCTTTTTGGCCGGCTCGAAGATGGCAAGGGCCAGCATTTACTGCTCAAGGCTATTGCCGAAGCCCGGCGCAATAACATCATCATTAAGGCATTGATAGTTGGCCATGAAATGACACCCGGTTACAAAAACACACTTGCCAGACTCGCCAATGAATTAAATATACATGATCAGATACAGTTTTCTGATTTTGTCAGTGAACCGCAGCTGCTCATGCAGATTTGTGATTGCATAGTACTCACATCCTATGAAGAAACTTTTGGACTGGTATTGCCTGAAGCCATGCGCGCCGGGATAGCGGTTATTGGCAGCCGTGCGGGTGGGGTACCGGAAATAATTGATCATGAAACCACCGGCTTGATGTTTGAAACACGTGATGCATTAAGCCTGTGCCAGCAAATTTGTAAACTACATTCTAATCCGCAACTCAAAAACCAGCTTGCGCAGGCCGGCAAAAATAAAGCTGACATACTATTTAATCAGGAAACACATTTCGCAAAACTTGAGCAACACCTGCTCGACACCATTCAATCTGGACAATTACACACATCATGAAACTATGGTTCACCAAAGGCGTCTGGATAGCCAAATCAGTACGCCAAAAAATAGAAAAACTTTCTGTGCAAGATATAAAGAGTATTGCTGTAATACGCCATGGTGCTCTGGGCGATATGATATTGACACGTGCATTTCTGATAGAAGCCCGTAAAATTTTTCCAAATGCAGCAATCACCTTGAGCCTTGTCAGCAATTACACACGAGGTGCACCAACAGATCTGGTTGATCACATGCATGTAGCCCATGGCTCGGATCAACGCAACATATCCATCTGGCAACGTATTAAACGATTCAGGGAACTCGGCTATCACGACATTATTTTTGATCTTGCCTCATCCAATCGTTCAGTGATGACATGTTTACTCAATAAGGCAAAATTGAAAATTGGATTTCCATATCGAGCCATACAGGCGCGGTTATTTTATGACATTGCCACATGCAGAAGTGATCTTAATTTTGAAGTGGATGACATGGTTAACATGTTACATATATTTGGTGCCAAAACCAGTTATCCGCATCTCTATCAAATGCCCGGAGAACCGATTGTTAGAAAGCATCCATATATAATTTATTTTGCCGGTGCATCAACGCTTAACAAATGCTGGCCTGCAAAACACTTCAGTACACTGATACAAGAAATGGCGCAGTTGTATTCTCAATACGAACACCTGATACTGGAAGGCATTCAGACATGGGAAAAAGCGGATGCTATTTTAGGCCCACTCAAACATCTTGAAAATGCAGGCGCCATTAATGCAAATACTATTGAAGATACAACAGCGCTACTCAAGGGTGCCACGCTTGTGATTTCAAACGACACCGGTATTCGCCATGTCGCTATTGCCTGCGGCACACCAACAATCGGAATATTTTTCGTGGATCCATTCCGCTATTGGCCACGTTATCCCATACACGATGTTGTTATGCCGGATCCTGCCTGGCCGCCATCAGTCGAAAAAGTGAAAGCGGCTTGCATTAATCAATTATCCAGACACATGGAAGCAAACAGCTGATTCAGTATTTCTCGTAGGATTTTTCCTCAACAAAATCAGAACCCAGCTTCACATTAATATCACGCTTCACTGCTGAGCGCCTGTCATTAGTGATATACACCAATCGCGCAAGCTCAATAAAGCCCTGATCAAACTGTTTTCTGGCTTCCTTGTCCCGAATATCATCTTCAATTACCCACAATTTTTCATTTATCTGATGCAATTCATCCACTTCAACCTTGACCTTATCCCGTGAAAAGGGAAGCTTGGTCAGTAGATG
>JANOOU010000344.1:0-12162 GCA_031421475.1 Gammaproteobacteria bacterium
TGTTGTATATCGACCGTCATTTGGTGCACGAAGTAACCTCGCCGCAGGCGTTTGAAGGATTGCGTCTGGCTGGCCGCAAAGTGTGGCGAACTGATACGGTGCTGGCGGTGCCGGATCATAATGTACCCACCACGGCGCGCAATCTCGGTATAACGGATGCGGTGTCACGTATCCAGGTTGAAACACTGGACGCGAATTGTGTTGAATTTGGTATTACAGAATTTCGTATGGAGGATATTCGTCAGGGCATTGTGCATGTCATCGGCCCAGAGCAGGGTGCAACCTTGCCGGGTATGACACTGGTGTGTGGCGATTCGCATACCTCTACCCACGGTGCGTTCGGAGCGCTGGCATTTGGTATTGGTACTTCCGAAGTGGAACATGTGCTGGCAACACAATGTTTGTTGCAGAACAGAATGAAAAATTTGCGCATCAATGTTGAAGGCAAACTGGGCACCGGTGTTACCGCAAAAGATATTGTGCTGGCGGTGATTGGTAAAATCGGCACCGCCGGTGGTAACGGTTATGCCATGGAATTTGCCGGCAGTGCCATCCGCGAATTAACGATGGAAGGCCGCATGACCGTTTGCAATATGGCCATTGAAGCCGGTGCACGTGCCGGTTTGGTGGCGGTTGATGACACTACAATAAATTATGTGTACGGTCGCCCCTATGCACCGAAGGCGGCGTTATGGGATGCAGCGGTGAAGGCATGGCGCGATTTGCACAGTGATAGCGATGCCCAATTTGATCGTGAAGTGCATTTCAATGCGGCTGACATTAAGCCGCAGGTCACCTGGGGTACCTCACCGGAAATGGTGGTGTCTATTGATGCCAGCGTGCCGGATCCTGCCGCTGAAAAAGATGTGGTAAAAGCCGGTGGCATGAACAAGGCTTTGTTATACATGGGTCTGGTTGCGGGTACGCCAATCAATAAAATTACGCTGGATAAAATATTTATCGGTTCCTGCACCAATTCACGTCTGGAAGATTTGCGTGCGGCGGCACAGGTGATCAAAGGCCGCAAAGTGGCAGCCAATGTGAAGCTGGCAATGGTGGTGCCGGGTTCGGGTTTGATTAAACAGCAAGCCGAAAAAGAAGGCCTGGATAAACTTTTTATCAATGCCGGATTCGAATGGCGTGAACCGGGATGTTCCATGTGTCTAGCGATGAATGCTGACCGATTGGAGCCGGGTGAGCGTTGTGCCTCAACATCCAATCGTAATTTTGAAGGACGTCAGGGACAGGGTGGCCGCACGCATCTGGTGAGCCCTGCTATGGCGGCAGCCGCGGCGATTGCCGGGCATTTTGTGGATGTGCGGGATTTTTGAGAATAAATAAAGCAAGGAAAAAGAAAAAGAAAGCCGCTCTTGCGCTCCTGCGCTCGCGGCATTCGCACATCCATGTGCATCACGCAAATGAACGCAAATAATTTTCTTGTAACACAGCGTTAATTTGAATTTTAATGATTGATTTGATTCTTTGTAGAGGGTTTATGGAAAAATTTACGAAGTTAACTGGCATAGTGGCACCGTTGGATCGTCCTAATGTCGACACCGATGCCATTATTCCAAAACAATATTTGAAATCCATCAAACGCAGCGGCTTTGGCCCCAATGCGTTTGATGACTGGCGTTATCTGGATCCGGGTGCGCCGGATATTGATAATGCTGGCCGTCGTATCAATCCTGATTTTATTTTGAATCAAGCACCCTATAACAAGGCTTGTATACTGTTGGGACGTGAAAATTTTGGCTGCGGTTCGTCGCGTGAACACGCGGTGTGGGCTTTGACTGATTTCGGGTTTCGTGCGGTCATTGCCCCCAGCTTTGCTGATATTTTTTTCAATAACAGTTTTAAAAGCGGCTTGTTACCCATAGTATTGTCGGCTGAGATGATTGATGGCTTGTTCAAGCGTGTGCAGTTAAAACAAGGTTATCAATTAACAATTGATCTTGAACAGCAACACGTCATAACAGAAGAAGGTGGGGTATTGGCTTTTGAGGTGGATGCATTCCGCAAACATTGTTTGTTGAACGGGCTGGATGATATAGGCCTGACCTTGCAACATGCGAATGCCATTCGTCAATACGAAACCCGCCGCAAACTAACGGCGCCCTGGTTGTTTTAAATTTTATGCAAAGACGTGACAAACGCGGAGTCTATAGAAAAAATAATTGCGTTATTTTTACAGATATTTATCTGGCGTTTTCGCGCCTTCGCGGCAAAGGATATACAGATGACACAAAAAATTGCAATTTTGCCCGGTGATGGCATCGGCCCGGAGATTGTTGCCGAGGCGGTGAAGGTTCTGAATTTTTTGAATGCTGAAAACAGTATTCAAATTGAGATGGAAACTGCAGCGGTGGGTGGTGCAGGTTATGATGCGGCCGGTGATCCTTTGCCAGAAGCAACATTGAAGCTGGCAAAACAATCGGACGCGATATTGCTGGGCGCTGTAGGCGGCCCTAAATATGATGCGCTGCCACGCGATAAACGTCCGGAAAAAGGGTTGTTGGGTTTACGTTCGGCATTGTCTTTATTTTCCAATTTACGTCCTGCTATTTTGTATCCGCAACTGGCTGAAGCCTCATCGTTAAAGCCGGAATTGGTGGCCGGCCTGGATATCATGATTGTGCGTGAACTCACGGGCGGTATTTATTTTGGCAAACCGCGCGCTATCGAGCAGCGTAATGGCGAGCGTTACGCTTACAACACTATGTGTTATGGTGAATCTGAAATCGAACGCATCACCCGCTCGGCATTTGAAATCGCCATGAAGCGACATAAAAAACTGTGTTCGGTTGACAAGGCGAACGTACTCGAAGTGTCGGAGTTATGGCGTGAGGTGGTAATACGAGTTGCCAAAGATTATCCTGCCGTACAGCTTAGTCATATGTATGTCGATAACGCGGCCATGCAGCTGGTTAAATGGCCCAAACAGTTTGATGTAATGGTGACCGAAAATATGTTCGGCGATATTTTGTCGGATGCTGCTGCCATGTTAACCGGTTCAATTGGCATGTTGCCTTCAGCATCACTGGATGCAAGCGGCAAGGGTATGTATGAACCGATACATGGTTCGGCACCGGATATTGCAGGTAAAGGTATTTCCAATCCACTGGCGACGATTTTATCAGTGGCCATGATGTTACGTTACAGTTTGAATCAGGAATCCGCAGCAAAACGTATTGAAGCGGCAGTAGGCCTGGTGCTGGATAAAGGTTTACGCACGCCGGATATCATGTCGGAAGGCTGCAAGAAAATTGGCACGACAGAAATGGGTGATGCGGTAGTTAAGGCATTACAAAATTAATTTTGTACAGGGTGTCGAATACAGCATGGTGCAATGCGCTGCGCTTATTGCACCCTACTTTATGAATTTATTTATTTTTTAGGTGATGAATGATGAGTAAAACATATGATGTGGCGGTAGTCGGTGCAACAGGTGCTGTCGGCGAAACAATGTTGTCCATTCTGGCGCAACGTAAATTTCCGGTTGGCAAAGTGTATGCATTAGCGTCTGAACGCTCTGCCGGTAAAAAAGTTGAATTTGGGGATAAAATGCTAACCGTTGAAAGTCTGGCGGATTTTGATTTTTCAAAAACCCCTATCGGTTTGTTTTCTCCCGGTGCATCGGTTTCTGCAGAATACGCGCCCAAAGCTGCCGCTGCGGGTTGTGTGGTGATCGACAACACCTCGCAGTTTCGTTATGACGCCGATATTCCGCTGGTGGTACCGGAAGTGAACCCACAGGCTGTTGCGCTGTATAAAAATCGCGGCATTATTGCCAACCCCAATTGTTCCACCATACAAATGCTGGTGGCCTTAAAGCCGATTTATGATGCCGTGGGTATAACACGTATTAATGTATGTACTTATCAGGCGGTATCGGGTACCGGTAAGGAAGCTATTGAAGAGCTGGCCAGCCAGACGGCGGCGTTGTTGAATGGGAAGTCGGTTGAATGCAAGGTGTATCCCAAGCAGATCGCTTTTAACGTGATTCCGCAAATTGATGTGTTTATGGACAACGGCTACACCAAGGAAGAGATGAAAATGGTGTGGGAAACGCGCAAAATCATGGGCGACGAAAACATCATGGTGAATCCGACTGCGGTGCGTGTGCCGGTGTTTTTTGGCCACTCTGAATCCGTACACATTGAAACCCGGGATAAGATCACGGCCGAAAGAGCCATGGAATTGTTACGTCATGCCCCGGGTGTGATCCTGCTGGATGAGCGCAAAGCGGGGGGTTATCCAACGGCCGTGACCGAAGCGGCCAATCACGATGCTACCTATGTTGGGCGGGTGCGTGAAGACATTTCCTGTGACAGGGGCCTGAATATGTGGGTAGTGTCAGATAATGTACGGAAGGGAGCTGCTTTGAATAGTATCCAAATTGCGGAAATTTTGATAAAAGACTATTTATAATCTATAGTTACAGCCGCATACTAATGTGCCATCTTAGAAATGTGGCCGAACTGTGGGTAACTACCCACGATTTTTACTATTAAATGGCAGGATATATGAGGGAAAAGCCGGTGCGAAAACTGACCTTAAGCTTGGCTGTAATGGCCGCGTTGTTGCCGAGCTATGTATTACCTCTGGGCCTGGGCGAGATTCAGCTGAATTCAGCTCTGAATCAGGAGTTGAATGCAGAGATTCAGGTGCTGTCAGCAGCACCGGAAGATGCCGAGCAGCTCATTGTGAAGCTGGCATCACGCGAGGCCTTTGCCCGTGCTGGCATTGATCGGCCTTATTCATTACAAGACCTCAAATTTAAAACCATTCTTAAAGGCAATACGCCTTATATACAGGTTTATACCCTCGAATCGGTACGTGAGCCTTTCCTGAGTTTTCTGGTAGAAATCGATTGGCCCAACGGTCACTTGCTACGTGAATACACGCTATTGCTTGATCCACCCGTGTTTAATACCGGTGCCGAAAGTGCCGACGCAGTGAGTGACGATACGGAGGGTGATGATCAGGCTTTTTTTGAGCCGGTAGGTTCCAATGCAGAGCCGGCTGCAACAGACAGTTTCGAAACAGGCGGTGAAGAGGTGGTAGCCGATGCCGGTTACGAGCCGTCGCCGTCTGCAGAAAATAGTAATAGTGTGGCCGAGACCTCATCCGATACTTCATCCGATACCTCCGCCTCATCAGGTGAGGAAGTCATACCTGTTGTCCAGAATGACGTAACCCCCGCCCAGGAGGAACGTGCTGCTCCACGGTATACCCAACAAGTCAGCGGTGAATATCGTGTAAAGGAAAATGACACCTTATGGAGCTTGGCTGAAAAGCTGCGCCCCAATTCCGAGGTGTCGGTAGAACAGATGATGTTGGCTTTGGTACAGGAAAACCCCGAGTCGTTCATCAAAGAAAATATCAATGGCCTGAAGCGCGGTTATATCCTGCGTATGCCGGATGGCAATAACATCACCGCAGTGGATAGTAAAACCGCCCGAATTCAGGTTGCCCAGCATAATTCACTGTGGCGCGAATATCGGCAAAAGATGTCGGGTTCAGTGCCCGCATCCGCGATGGAGGCCGATGACGAGTCTGTTCGCCCCACCGACACGGCCACCGATGGGCGTTTAAATATTGTCAGTGCTGCCGGTTCACAAGGTAGCGAAGGGGCGGCTGCAGGTCAGGATCCCAAGAGCCAGGTGACACAACTTAAACGTGAGTTGTCTCTGGCGCGCGAAACCGTCGAATCAGAGCGCATGGAAAAAGAAAACCTGCGCGAGCGTCTGGCTGAACTGGAATCGCGCGTACAGCGCGTTATTGATATGGATGATGCTGAACTGGCCAAGTTACAAGCCGATTTGGCGGGCACCAAAAAGCAGGTTGAAAAAACGCCCAAGGCAATTAAGCCGGATGCTGTAACACCAGCTACGACCCCGGACAAGACACCGCCACTTGCACAGCCGACTGTACCTGCCGATGATGAAGCGCCTGTGTTTGTTGATGAGACAACGGCACCCCAGGTCGATACTCTGGAGCCTGTTAACCCAGACATTGCCACTGAAATACCTGCACCGGCCGAGCCTGCGCCTGTCGTCGCTCCGACCCCAGGCCTGCTAGGCAACCCGCTGATTCTGGCTGCGATTGCAGGAGCTGTCGTGTTGGTGGCAGTGCTTGGATTTATATTTATGCGTCGGCGTCGTGCTGCGGCCGAGGCCGAGGACATGCATAAATGGTCTGATATGGCTCAGCCTATTAATTTCGATGACGCGGTTGAATCCGTGGGTGAGCCTTTCATCAGAAGCCGTAACCCGGATTCAACGGCTGAAATGCATTCTGAAGACATAACCGTTGTCAAACCTGTTGCAGCGCAGCGAATGCAGGATACTTATATCTCGCCTGCCGAGGCACCGGCAGCCGAGGAATCAGAAGCGCGTGATGATGTGTTGGCTGAGGCTGATGTTTACCTGGCCTACGGTATTTATCAGCAGGCAGAAGATTTGTTACGTAACGCCCTGAAGCAGCATCCAGAGCGTGATGATTACCGCATGAAACTGCTTGAAACCCACTTTGCCAGCAAGAACGCAGCAGCCTTTGCGGAATTGGCCGCTGCCGCCAAGGTACGCAAGGGTTCGGTCAAGACCTATTGGGATCGGGTAGTGGTCATGGGCCGTGAGTTGTGCCCGGGTGATCCGATGTTTGGCAGTGACTCCATCGCATTACCGGACTTTGATGCCGGTGATTTATTACCACGCAAACCGCAAACCACCGATTTTGAGCTGGATGCCGGTGGCATGGCACCTGATCTGGATATTGGGCTCACCGAAAACAAATTGCCAGCCAAGCCTGCTTTCAATGACATGGATATAGACATGGATCTGGATTTCTCCATGGATGCCGATCCCACGATTTTGCAGCAGCCTGGCAGCGCGTCCAAGACAGTAGCGATGGAAGCTGTGCCTGAATTTGATCTCGCCGCGGATCTGGAAAATATCTCCAATGCCATGGGGCACTCAACGCAGGCATCAGCAAAAAAACCGATGCCTGCCGATCTTGATCTGGGCGAACTGGATTTTGGGGCCGATGCACTGAGCCTGGGTTCGGGCGGCAACGATACCTTGGACGATGATTTTGCACTGGATTTCGAAGCCTCGGACTTAGGATTGGCTGCGGATGATGTGAACGATATTACCGAGATGGATGCCTCGCTGGATTTGTCTATGGACTCGGATCTGAATATGTCTGCTCTATCGCAGGACAAGCCCATCGCAAAACCGTCTTCGCCGAAGCAGTTAGGGGGTGCGGCCAGCGATGATGATTTTGATATCTCGCAATTGTCAGATGATGTAGATGAAGTGAGCACCAAGCTTGATTTGGCGCGTGCGTATATGGATATGGGCGACAATGAAGGTGCGCGAAATATTCTTGAAGAAGTGAAGTCAGAGGGTAATTCCACACAAAAGAAACAGGCTGCAGATTTGCTCGCCAAAGCCAGTTAATCGCAGTCATACCAGCCCGGATATTGCGTGCAGTATCCGGGTTTTTTTTGTTCGTAATTTGTGCGAACTGAATGCGAGTGCAACTAGTGCTTGTTGAAAAACGTTTTCGAGGCCACCGAGGAAAGGCAAAAATTGGCGAAAAAGAGAGCCTCTGAACAAGTTATGCGCGGCCGCTTTGCGGCCAGAATTTTCCAACAGGACTGGCAACCAAAACCCATTGTGAAACTGGCGTATAACTTGCTGAATCACGGATACTTCCGTTTAAGTGAGCAGGTGCATCATGGATACCCAACCGCTACTACGTGCGAATACTGTTAAATCACTCTCTGCATCGTTTAAAGATGTGCCTAACGACGGTGATTTTGATCAGCAGCTGCAAGATCAAATGCAACCCCGGGATGCGCGCGCAGCGTCACGCAATGAAGCAACAAAGGATACGGTGCCTGTTGTTGCCAAGCCTGAGCACAAGGGTGTTGAACCGGAACAGGATGTAACTGAAGAAAGCGCGGAGGATGGTATCGCAGCTCTGGATTTAATAACGTCTGTGATCAGCGGTATGGCCGGGGCGCCGGGGGAGACTATTGAACAGGAATTGCCGGAAGGCGGCAATATCTTGCCGTTATCAATGACCCATACGCTGATAAATGGATTGATACCGCAGGAAGGGAATATTCAGGTGTTCACAGTGGATGAGGCACTTGTTTCGAATGCCGTTGAACTGCCTGCATCCGTTGAAAAGCTACTGGCGCTGCTCACACAAGTTTCATCACAATTGAATCTGGAAACACCTGCTGACGATCCATCGCATTTCATGCCTTCGCTGGATGCGGATCCGGGTGTGGAATTTATGTCGGCTGCAAGCATGAAATTGTCGATAAAATCAGCAGACGTTATCAGCGATCAGCAAATGGTTGCCATGTTGCAAGACGCAACCCGATCGACAGTTGTTTCTTTACAGCAAGTGCAGGCCATTACCGGCAGCGCCTCGGCCAATATTCAACCCTATGTACCGCCGCAATTTGATCTTGGGCAAGCTGCGTTAGTTTTAAATGGCGGTGTGAATACCGCGGTGACACATCCGGCGTGGGGTGAGCGTGTGGGTGAGCAGCTGGTGTTTATGATTCAGGGAAAACTTCACACGGCTGACATAAAATTAAATCCGGCGCATCTTGGCCCGCTTGAGATTCACGTGTCGGTGCAAGATGATCAGGCCAGTGTGCGTTTTGTCAGTACGCATGCAGCTGTGCGCGAAGCCCTGGATGCGGCATTGCCCCGTTTGCGAGATATGTTGGATCAACAGGGCCTGAATTTGGCGAATGTTGATGTATCGGCACACTCAGGCGGGCAGGGTGCTGCGTTTAAGCAATCACCACAACACGAACGGTCTGCTGCATTGGATGAGGCTGCGAATACGTCAACCGATGCATCAACCGTTATCAATGCAAGCATGGCATCTGGATTAAGTGTGTTTGTATAGTGTGAGCTGGCGGAAAAGTACGGCAACTCATTAACGGGGTTTAATCGCAGAGCCTGAAGCGCTTACACATTTCAGGTGTGTTGCCAGTTGCAAATCCTGCGGGTGGGTGACACTGCAGGCATGAACAGACACGCCATTTTCCTTGTAAATCTGCAATGCCTCATCCAGCCATGAATCGTTATTGGCGAGATGTTTGCGCGTATCGGCTATATCAATCATTATGTTCTTGCAACCATATTCCTGAATGTACTTCAGGCTGCGTAACGAAAAACTGAAAGCATCGATGCAGAGATGTATTGGCAAAGGCGCCAACAAGGGTAACAGGCGTATGATTGATTCCTGGTAGAAATGACACTCGTTTATACGTAGTTCCAGTTGATTGAGCGCTATGCCATATTTCTTATCCAGGTTATTGAGTGAAGCTAACATGGAATCCGCGTTGCTAAAAGTTGGGAATAGCGGTAAGGAGAAAAAATTGGCGGTGGGGTAATGATATTTTTCCTGTTGATAGCCCAGTGCAAAATTATTCAATAAATAATCGGTGGCAGATGTATTGATAATAGAAGCAACCGGTATATTGGCGCGTACTTCAATGCCTGTAATGGTTTCGTCAGCCAGATTCATGCGGGGTGCGTAACGGGTTTCCAGTTTATTGTTCAAGATGAGCTCATCGAAGGTACGGCACGGTGAGGTGAGTCTCAGGGCTCGGGCGATACGATGTTTCAGGATTGACCAGTTAATGGGTTTGCTGATGTAGTCATCGGCACCCACACGGAATGCATGTTCAATGGACTGGTCATCATCCAGGCCGGTGATCATGAGCACGGGTAAATCAGGTCGCAGCTCTTTCAATATGCGGCAGGTTGCGAAACCATCCTGTTCCGGCATGATGGCATCCAGTAAAACCAGATCGGCCGGATTATTCTGGTAGAGCCGTAACACCTCACGTCCATTGCTGGCATCGAGTACGCGGTAACCATCACGCTGCAAAATATGATGGAGTATCAGTCGAATCGAAGGGTCATCATCCGCTAGGATGATCAGCGGGGCGGTTTCTGTTTCAGTGTTGTCATTATGGATTTTGCTGGTCATATGTAGTATCCAAACTAATAAATTCCAATGCAGAGTCAGGAGTCTAGTCGGGTTACAGCTACTCGCAAGCAGAACAGGAATTTATCCCGGTTATACCTGCCATGACATTGAAAGAATGGTACGTCTAATCCCGCGGCCGGGGATGCTGTAGTGGTTTTGCCAGGGCATGCAGAAGCCACCCGGTTTTTAAATAACAAGCACAACTCATTTGCCATTCAGCTCCACAGATACTAAATACTAGGATGGCAGGGCAGTTCTCATTGCTTATTACAAAGCAGAGTGAAGCAACATGCTGTTGGCCAGAATATATTTTGAGTGATTTATAAACAGTCGACATTGGGTAATCGAATATGAGGACTTGTTATGGGTATTGCAGTCAGTGTTTCAGAAGATAAAAAAACAGTCACAATAAGTGTTACCGGTCGATTCGATTTCAGCCTGCATAATGAATTTCGTAAGGCCTATAAGGACGTTGTGGACAGTGGCGCTCTGTATGTAATCGATTTAAAAGCCGCTGAGTATATGGACAGTTCTGCCCTGGGTATGTTGCTGTTAGTGAAAGAGTATGCCGAGAGCAAGGCATCAAAAGTCAAGATCACGAATATCAGTAACGAGATTCGTGACATATTTATTATCGCCAGTTTTGATAAACTGTTTGTACTTGAATAGCGAATCGGGTCCGGCCATTAAAAAGCCATGAAAAATACGATACGTGTGTTGATTGTTGATGATGATCTGATTAACCGCATGGTGTTGTGTGCCTTATTGAAAGAGGACGGCTATCAGATCACCGAAGCTGAAAACGGCGAAGCAGCCGTTACGGCGGTTCAAAATAACGATATCGATATTATCTTGCTCGATATTATGATGCCGGTCATGGATGGCTATGAAGCCGCACAGCGCATAAAAAAAATCAGCCCGAAATTTATTCCCATTATATTTCTCACCGCCGTAACAGATGAGCTGGCCCTGGCAAAATGTCTGGCGTCAGGCGGCGATGATTTCTTGACAAAGCCATACAATCATATTGTGTTACGCGCCAAAATAGATTCCATGCTGCGCATTACCAGTTTATATAAAAAAGTTGAAGCCCAGAATATTGAGCTTAATGAGCATCAGCTGCGTGTGCAGCAGGAAATAGATGTTGCGAAATCTGTTTTTTCAAGAATTCTCAGTGGTGCAACCAGTGCTGTCTATCCCGGCTTACGCTATTCCATGTCGCCTATGTCTATATTTAATGGCGACATGATTCTATCCGAGAGAAATAAAAGTGGTGGCATGGATATTATGATCAGTGACTTTACCGGGCACGGGCTCTCGGCTGCTATTGGTTCGATTCCAGTATCTGATATTTTTACAGCGATGACACGTAAGGGCTTTTCATTTTCAGAGGTATTGTCTGAATGCAATAACAAATTGAAGAAGATGTTACCTACACAAATGTTTATGGCGGCTGCATTTATCTCTGTAGATCGCGCGAACCATGTTGTAACGGTGATAAACTGTGGCTTGCCAGCGTTGTACCAGGTGCGAAATGGCGAGATTATTAAAGCTTTTAAATCAATGAATTTGCCGTTGGGTATTATTAATCAGCTCGCTGAAAATTATGCCTATGAAATGGAGGCGTTGCAGTTTGGTGATCGTATTATCGCCATGACTGATGGAGTGCTGGAAGCGAATAACAAATCCGGTGAGTTATTTGGAAAAGATCGATTATTGTCCGTTATAGCGGCTGATAAATCAGGCGATCACATTTTCGATAAAATTTTAGGTGACTGCAAGTCATTTTCGTCGGATGGTGCACAAAGTGATGACATAACATTGCTGGAATTCAATTATGTTGAACAAATTGAGGCTGCGGCAAAAGAAGAAATATCAAGAACTCTAAAACCTGCAAAATGGTCGATGCGTTTTAGCCTGGATATGCAGAGCCTGCGTAATTTTGATATTTTGCCGTATATCATGCAGGGTATTAATGGTTTGCAATCTATACCGGGTGGTCGATCTGCAGTGCACACGATTCTTGCCGAGATTTATGCCAATGCAGTCGATCATGGTCTATTAAAACTAAACTCATCGATTAAAAATTCGCCGGATGGTTATTTGAAGTTTTATCAGGAGAAACAAGCG
>JANOOU010000345.1:0-2204 GCA_031421475.1 Gammaproteobacteria bacterium
TGCTTCAAATCCATCGCGACGTATCAATACAGTACTAAGCGACAAACTAATAATCCGGTCTTCTGCCATGGCACGCTGCGCCGGATCTGGGATAACTTGTCGCGTGCTGTCATCAACAATATCAAACACCTTTGCTAACGGCTGACCCGATGCTTCCTCACATGACCAGCCCGTCATCATCTCGGCCACCTGATTCATATAACGGACGTTTCCCGCAATATCTGTGGTCAACACCGCGTCACCAATAGAATTCAGGGTAACCTCGGCCCGCTCTTTTTCTTCGTACAAAGCTTCTTCTGACGCGCGCAATTCCAGCTCTGTTTTTTTACGTTCGGTAATATCTTCAACCGTCTGTACCAACCCCAGCAACCTGTTACCGTCTTGCATGACGGCGCTGTTCACGCGTGTCCAGGCAACACTATTGCTTGCCTGTAGAAAGCGAAACTCAGTCTGGAAGGACACATGACCTCGCGTTGCAATCTGCCAGTCGGCCAGCACACGCGGACGATCTTCCGGGTGAATGGCCTTACTCCAGTTCGTGCCCAGCGATTGTTCGAGATTCAGTCCGGAAATTTTCTGATAGGCCGGGTTGGTATACACACAATTACCCTGCGTATCGGAAACAAAAATTCCGAGCGGTGAAGCCTCACTCATGGAGCGAAAACGCGCTTCACTAATACGCAGTGCATCGGTGATCTCTTTGCGTTCAATCAGGTACTGCAAGGCACGTGGCAACCAGTAAGCTTCAACGTGGCTTTTAACCAAATAGTCCTGTGCGCCGTATACAACAGCCTGCTTGGCAAGGGCCTCATCAGCCGCTGTACTCAGCACCATAATCAAGGCATTCGCTGCAACCGCAGACACTTGATTGAACACCTCTATACCCTGCGCATCCGCCAACATCAAATCCAACAACACCACATCAAACTCAACTTGACCCAGGCGCCTGAGCGCGTCGGCGAGACAGGTTACTGATTCAACATCAAACGGACGACCGCTGGTGCCAGCGAGCACCGCTTCAATGTGTCTGGCATCCGCCAAATCAGCCTCGGCCAGGAGCACCGTGGTTGGGAAATTATTCATACCTTGAACCTCTGGGTAGTTACCACATCAACCGCATCCAGCGAAGCGCCAGGCGGCATTTGAAGATGTTTCCGTGACCGGATAAACATCACAGGGTGCGCACGAACAAAGCGCAGATGAGCGAATAACAAATCAGCTTTTTCCGTTCCACAAAATACACCAGCCCGTGGGGCTGATCGGACCTTCCACCAGCGTGCAGGCATTCGATTCCGCAACGAAATTAAGACAGCCATTACACTGCTGTTCGCCATTCGGCTGAAGCTGATAACGCACGCTTTCGGGCGGCACTGTCCTGTCGGTTACGGAAGACGCCGCTTGTTCGGTGGGTGCTGGCGCAGTGGGTGGAACGGCGTTGGCAACGGGTGCGGGTGCATTCGAAGGCATTTTCGAATCACAGCCCAAAAAAACGGCGGGCACCAACATGCCACAAGCCATCACCAGTGCACCACGCAACACCTGTCGGCGTTGCAGGATTGTGTCGTTCCCGCCTGCCGTCATCACCATGCGGGCTTGCCCGCCGCGCCGATCCGCCCGGCCAATACACTGGGTTGATCCCCGACAATATTTCCCCAGCGTGCTTTCAATCTCTCCTTGAATTTACGCCAGTTACTTTTAACAATATCCCAGTTCATCTCAGCCCCCTTTGAATGTGTGCAGAATTCGCCTGACGAATTAACCCAATGAAAAACGCTGACACCGCTTTTGCTTGTAGCCCAGCGTCGATAACCACCCGAATGCAATGCAAGATTCGCCTGCGGACAGTGCACTGTCTGTGCGATGGCGAACATGTGTGCATTACAGCTTATGCAACACATTTTTTCTCATCGCACAAACAAACCTATCCCACAGTAAATTTTTACAACTTCGTGCAGGCATTTAATTTACCGTTATGTTCGTCAGCGCACTGCCGAGCCGGTGCAGGTTAAAAAAATGCTGGCGCAGCGGAATATCGGAGATTTTCAGGTGTTAATATTGTTTTTAAAATACGTGTAGGGGATTAGCAGATTATTGAAAAGCGATTGCGCTTGCCCATGCTTTTATAAATAGGGTGCGTTAAAAATGACGAAAAAACAAAAAAGACATTTTTGTTTTTTCGTGCTCTGAGAATGCCAGAAAAGAAT
>JANOOU010000346.1:0-5090 GCA_031421475.1 Gammaproteobacteria bacterium
CTTCCAACGAAATTTCCAGAATGCGGTTATTCGTCAGCAGCAGTTTTTCCAGTGCATTGGCAAACCGTCGTGAGCGGATATAGGTTTTGAGTGTTTCGTTGGTCAGAGCTTTAAATATGCGTTGAAAATGCCACAGGCTGATGCCGGCAACTTTTGCAACGTTTGCCGCCGATATTTCAGCGTCCAGGTTTTTTTCTATGTAATCGATACCGGCCTGCACGTTCTGTAAATAATTCATGCTGCTTTGCCTGTTATTGTGGGGGTTCAAAAAAGCCGGTCATGGTTATCAACTTGCCTGTTACAGCGTATTCACCGTAGCTAATGCCGTCGCCAAGCACGAGATTGTCGGCGTTCCTCATTTCCCAGCGTGCAATGCTTTTATTGTGATGTTCCAGAAAGTAGGTGGTAATGAAACGCGCACCGGGTAGTTGCTGATGAAATTCCAGCATGTAGCTTAACAGTTCGTTCCATCCATGGGTTTTAATGAGGGGGTCATTATAGTTGCAGTTCATGTCAAGGCACTGTTCAAACAAGGCGCGTTTTTCGTTGGTGTGTGTTACGTTCCATGATTGGGTATAGGTTTCCCATAGTTCTTTAGGGTTGAGGTTCATCATTATCTCCGGCTATTTAACAATGGCCTCATCATAAAATGGAGCACGAAGTGATTTTTGATATTTTGTGCGATTTATGGGGGCGAGCTCAAACTCCCGGGCACATATCAGGTCACTATAATATATAACCCAAACGAGGGACTGATTAAATTTTGAACACAAGCAATTAGAATAAATAAATCTATGTAAAAATTTTTATGAAATTTTATTTTTTTAATTTCACATTTAATTCATATTTATTAAAAGTACGCTACTATACTTCTCACGCGAGAAATCAGGCTGAGTGTTGTCATCGCTCACTACATCGTGAAAAAGTCTCTTTATAATTACAAATGATAGGTATATATTTTTCACATCCCACCGTTCTTTTGGATTCAACAAACCTGTTTGTGCGCCTGTGTCGCCACGCACGTTCGGTAGAAAAACTCGGTGGTTAGAATCATGGTTATTTTTTGCCGCATGAAGGCTCCAATACTATCGCTGTTGCATTATTCGGCATTCCTGGCCTCGCAGTGGCAAGTGACGGAGTCAGATTAATTTTCGTTGATATACAAGTAGGTAATATCAAAGTCTGCTTCGATCCGAAGCAAAAATTCGTGAAAGAAATTAGTGAGGCCAATCCATGCTCCCAAACTTAACAACCAACGAAGCCCGCGTCATTGCTTGTTTGATGGAAAAATCCATCGTCACGCCGGATCAGTATCCACTGACGCTTAATGCGTTGACCAATGCGTGCAATCAAAAGTCCGGGCGCGACCCTGTCATGTCGCTGGATAAGGGCATAGTCCGGCATACCGCCCATGACCTACGAGACAAACATCTCGTGCACATTGAGGAAAATTTCAAGAGTGGCGTTGAGAAATATAAACAGCGATTCTGTAATACAACCCTCGGCGATTTTCAATTTGACTCGCCTCAGTTCGCCATAGTCTGTTTGCTTTTGTTGCGTGGCCCACAGACACCTGGCGAGCTTAGGGCGCGCAGTGAGCGTCTACATACATTTGTCGATAACACTGCGGTGGTTGACGCACTCAACAGCCTGATCGAGCGTAGCGATCCGCTCGTGGTAAAGCTGCCGCGCACGTTGGGGCGAAAAGACTCAGAATACATGCATTTATTTTCCGGCCCTATTGATGTTGAAGCGCATGCCAACAAAGTGATGGCTGCAACGACAGCAGAGCGCGTTCGCGAATCGGAGCTGGAGCAGAGAGTCTCCAGACTGGAAGCGGAAGTCGAAGAACTCAAGGCACAATTAAAAGACGCTTTAGTTAATAAAAATAGTTAAAACAGGTAAGAAATGTAGATTACATTCAGCACGCGAAATGGCATTTACGCTGCCATATTTTGTGCTAGATGACTTTTCAAATACAGGGCAGCCTGTTCGCGGCCCATGTAGCGACCTAAAGTACGTTCGGGTACTTCAGTCAGGTTCACCACAATCATGCCATCCAGCGCATCATTGAAATTCTTGTCGAGATTAAAACAGACCAGGCGACCCTTTAAATTAAGATATTGACGTATTAAAACCGGTATTCCTTTGTCGCCTTCCATGCGATAAATCAATTTTGAAATCAGTTGTTCGTCTCTCAGCTGATGTAACATGTCAGAAGTCCAGAAAACTTTTTTAGGATGTTTTTGCTTGCGGGTTGGTTTGATTTGTTGAGCACGATCTTTGTCGTAGTAGTGAATTTCCAAAAATTGTGTAAGCAGGCTGCGCGATATAGCAGAATAACTATTGCTGATACTGACCGGGCCAAACAATGTAGTGTAATGCGGGCGTTGGGATACGAAGGTTGCAATACCTTTCCACAGCAGTAATAAAGGGCTCAGGCTACGTTGGTATTCTAATCTGACAAATGAGCGTCCCAATTCAATGGCGTTACCAAGCGTTAATATAAATTGCTTGCGATAATTGAACAGGCTACGGCTATATAAACACTTTACATCCGTGTTTTGGTCTGATGTGTTCATAATTTCGTCGACAAGACCAAGCCGGTAAGCGCCAACAATAACATGCTGTTCGCGATCCCAAATGAATAAATGTTGATAATATTCATCGTACGCATCCAGATCGCAGGCAGTGCCTGTACCTTCACCCACACTGCGAAATGTGATTTCACGTAAACGACCAATTTCGGGTAGTACATCCGGCAGTTCAGCGGCGTGAGCGCAATACACTTCGAATTTATCAGTTGCCAGCATTTTACGAGCAGCTGGCAGCTTGTTAATATTTTGTAATAACAACTTGCTGTCGATTGCCGGTATCACTGGATGGATGTGTGCTGCTGTGTCGTTTTGCATCTGTTGCTGTCTATCTGCTTTTCGTGCGAGCAGGTAAGTATTAAGTCGTAAATATTGTGTAATAGACTCATCGCTTACGAGCGATTTCATTTCTGAACTACAGATGAGTTCTCCAACATGAAAGCATAATAATGTATTTCGCTTGTTTAGTAATTCACGGGCCAGAAGTAAGGTGCGCAGGCGCGGATGTATAACGCCAGCCGCATGAAATAATGCGCTGTTACGCCCTTCAATATAGATAGGCAAACTGGCGGCACCTGTTTTACGCACCATCATGCCAAGAATACGGTGCCATTCTTTGTCCGTAATTTGTTGATTATGAAGCTGCCATGTCGATACTTCGCCTGCGGGGAATACCAATAATAATCCTTGATTATTCAGATGTGTTATAGATTTTTTTATGCTACTAGAGTTTGATTTACCAGCATCTTTATTGCCCATTACGTCAACACCAATAAATAAATCTGCTAATTCCGGAACGCGCTGTAAATATTGGTTAGCAAGAATTTTAACATCACTGCGACGTTGTAATAACAGCTCAGCTAATGCTATGCCTTCTATGGCACCAAATGGATGATTGGCAACGACAATGACAGGGCCTTGCTGTGGTATGGAATCAAGACTGCCACTTGATATTTGGCATTTGATGTTCAGTGTATCCAGGCTATAGCGTAAAAAATCATGCATACCCAGATTTTTCTGGCGCTGCTGGTAGTAACGATCAAGGGTTTTTAGTCCCAGCATATAGTCCGCAACAGGCGATATCCATTTTAATTTATCAGTGGGCGTTAGTTTGAAAGGAGTTTGATTTTCCATTAGTCGCCTCATGAAGATAGTGTTGGAAACATGTACACAAAGTGTATTTGCAATGTTTTTCACGAATATGACATGATGTAAAAATATTTATTTACTGTAATAAATATGGTAATTTCTGACACATTACTGTCATGTTGGCAGCAAAACCTGGGAATATGCTTGTTCTGGGCGTCAATCAATATTAAATAATATCGGAGATTAAAATGATGAAGTTAAAAACCATGGTTGTTTGCTTGCTTGTTTTGCTTTTCAATGCTTGTGAGAGCAATGAGTCTGGCAAGCAGCAAGTGCCGCCAGAGCCACCCGCCGTGAATCTGGAAACAACAGCGCCGGTTGAGCCACAGATAATTGAACAGCCTGTCGTGGAAAAAACTCAAGCACCCGAAGCAGGGTTGCCCACTATTGCGGCTGTAAGCCCGGCTTTATCGGGTGAGGCAATTTATAAAAAAAGCTGTATGGCTTGTCATGCCAGTGGCGCGGCCAATGCTCCCAAGCTGGGTGATAAGGCAGCCTGGAAGCCACGTATTGAAAAAGGTATGAATGTCTTGTTGCAATCTGCTATCAATGGTGTACCCGGCACCGCTATGATGAAACGTGGTAGTTGCGCAAGTTGTTCTGATGATGATTTGAAAACAGCCATTGAATATATGGTAACGCAGAGTCGATAAAATATTTTTGCACTTTGAAGAGATCGAACCGGGGATAAAGCCATTAAGGAATCTCTGACTTATTCAGAGGTTCCTTAGAACTGGTATGAACTTTAGCTGCTCGGGTGGCAAACAAATCTGATCATTACAGGCCTGTAAATTTAATTGTAAAAGCGGATTTCTTGCGGTTTTTCCTTTGTGTAGGGTTGCGTGGATAAGAACATTTCTTTCGTAAAGCGATAATGGTTTTTTGCTAAAACCTAAAATTGCCACCTTGTCTTTTGGGTATTGCACAGTCTCTAAGATCCAATCGGATGTTTCACTTATTTTAATGTTGGTTGCAATCAGTTGTTTATCGAGCGGCTGGTTTGAGTTGATGTGCCAGGTGTCCCGTATTTTCAGTTCAATATCGAGGCTATACAAGCTGTCAGTCAGGGCAGACATTTTTGCATTAACTCGAATATTCCCTCTTGCGGCAAACAACGGAAGGTTGTTTTCCTGATTGTGGAATTCCTGGCTGGCAGTCAGCAATCCGGAATAGGCGATCGGGTTTCCTCTGGTTTCGGCTGCGAAGCTTGACAATATATTCTCGGCCAGAATCCTGTATTCATTTTTGCCAGTGCGTCGGGCCAGCCGGGTGAGCCCCTGACTGGCCATAGCATTGGCGGAGGGCAGGGTTTTGTCAATTGCAGATTTCGGGCGTAGCGGAAGAAAA
>JANOOU010000347.1:0-2629 GCA_031421475.1 Gammaproteobacteria bacterium
GCACGAAAAATACCGTTTCTATCTCTCACGCGAAGCCGCATGACACTGGAAAGAAATTCGTCGATAATCTCCATGCTTGCAGGGGCTGAAGGCTCCATAAATTCAACATGATTATGTTGCTTCAATCCATCATGGATAGTCTGAAACTTGGTGCCATCAAAAGGGTGCAAGTAATTTAACAGGCCCAGGTTGATGTTGTAGTGTTTGCTATAAATGACTTTCATTTTATCGTCCACCCAGTATGGCTAGTTCTCTGTTCGCCGATGATTCTTTGAGTGTAACAAAACTGTAAGGCCGGGATGGCATGTGGAGGCAAAAAAAAGGGTGGCGTGAGGGCCACCCCGAAAGGCACAAGAAAATTTATTTTAAGATTGCGTTACGGATTGCGTTTTATTAGGCATTGCTATTCATCATGTCCCTGTTTGTGTTTCTTGTGTGCATGGGCAGATTTTGCTTTGCTGATGGCCCAGGTGCCGTCGCCATCTGTTGCAGCAGAATGCTGAATGTTAACGAACAGCGTGTTCGGGTCTTTACCAAAGTAAATGCCCGTGCCTTCTGCTTCTGGATCGGTGAGTGATGCAAACAATTCGATGGCTTCGGCCACGCCATCGTGATCGTGTGCTTCGGTGGCCACCCAGATATCAGACGGTATGTTGTCTTCAATCATCATCAGTTTGCCATCAGGTGTAACCGCCAGGTTATCGACCTTTGCAAATCCGGTGATTTTGTTTACTTTGTCTTCAACCGGTGCGTTGACGCCGGGTTTGACATAGTTGCTGACGTTCATATCCCACAAGTTAATCGCCAGTACACGGCCTGAATAATCCGTGCCTTCGGTGACAGCTACATATAATGTGTTGCCGATGATTTGCAGATCTTCCGGACGTTGATAACTAGTGCCGCCGAAATCAGTACCCGATTGACGTGCATTGGACGGATCAATCGGGCCTACCCATTCACCCGTACCCACACCATCATCGCCAGTCACTTTAAGCACATAGAGTTTGCCGGACGTTAAGTCGCCGTAATTATTCGGCACAAATTTATAAATACCGCCACCGTAACCGAGAGTCTGTCCACGGAATTCATCCACAACATAGACAGTGCCGTCTTGATCAACCTGTATGCCTTCGTGTGCGAGCAAGCCAACCGCCGGGCGTTCATTTGCCACACCTGACATCCGGTCATGTTCGTCGAGTATCAGTTCCATTAAGCGACCATTGGTGTTTTCTTCTGCAAATAAAATGGTGCCCCAGGGTGTCCAGGTGATGCCGTCCAGGGCTGTCCAGGTTATATCCTGTGCAATCACGCGTGCAGCGCCGGTTTTCAGATCAACAACTGAAACTGCGCCACCTTCAGTATATTCACTGCCGATACGCACTTCATGGGTGCGATACAGGAAACGACCTGCCTGTTTGCCGGTTTCATTCACCGTGTTCATGTCGTTCCAGTCATCACGTCCGCCATCATAAATATTTAAATCAGATTCGTCAGAGACAACAGTCTGGGTAAAACCTTCTGGAATAACCCAGGGCGCCGCAGAATTCCAGGTGGCGTTGTAGGCAGATTCTGTAATAGGTTTAAATTTGAACGCGCGTGGGTGGTGATCCCCGGAATGATCTCTGTCAGCCAGTACACTGCATGATGCCGTTAGTGTGGCTGCAATCGCGCAAGCCAATATTTTCTTTTGTATCATTTTGGTATTCCTCATCCACATGGTTGAAAATTACAGCAGCTTTAACTTGCTGGGGTTGGGCATGCATAATGTGCAGCCTTTATGTGAATGTTGTTTTACAGTGGGATGAAGGTTTTTTTGCAGGTGCGGGAATGTTGCTGACGAAATGGATGTCTGGCACATGCTGGGGGTGTCGGCGAGTGTGCTGATACTGGCATTAGCCGTGCTGGTGGTGCGATATGGCCATGTGCGATTTCCCTATGGCCGTGGTGAAGAGAAAAATAGCGAGCGCCGGTGTAAAAAAACGCTCGATGGGGTTTTACTATCCGGTTGCAATGCGCTGTGACAAGCGCCGGAGAAAAACCGGTGCTTGTCTGATGAACGATTACAGCAGCACAAATAGCTTGTCTACGACGAGTGTTTTAATGCCTTCTGCGAGTCTTTGCGCACTCGCTTTGGCGCTTACTTTTAGTTTGATATTCTCTAGCTGCGTTAAAACTTCCATTTTCTGGACAAGTTTTTTATAGCCTGGAACAGTCAAGTCGCCATCCGCAAGCATCACGGTCCAACGTTCCAGATTCTCCGCTTGCAGGCGTACAAAATCCGATTGATCTTTTTTCGCATTTGACACTAATTGTTTAATCTCTGCCTTGGCAAGCGGTTTGCCTGCATCAGCGATACTATCAATAAAATCTGTAAATTTACTCATGGAAATCTCCTAGTGTTTGTCTTTGTTTTTCAGGCTTTCTGTTGAAATTGCAATATCAAATGCCTGCCCTAAAACAATGGCGGCCTCCTGGAAATATTTGGGCCCCAGCGCTCCCGGGCCATTTTCTTTGTAGTCTTTGACATCTTCCATGAACAGGCCAGTGATTTTATCGAACTGCTTTGTGGTATCGCTGTTTGGATGGCCTTTGCCTTTTTCATACTCATACGCTTTTTTGAGTGCCAGAG
>JANOOU010000348.1:0-3458 GCA_031421475.1 Gammaproteobacteria bacterium
CAAAACCTACTTGTCGTCGATGTTGCGTGAACATCACTGGTTTCATTATTCCGGTGATTATCGTATTGGCACCCGCTATCTGGACGAGCCGATACTGGATTTAATCAAGCAGCAGGCGATGCAAACACCTTTTTTACGTGATCTGTTGCGCAAGGATTGGATTTATATTCGCAACAATATCAAGGTGAGCGACCTCGGCCCGGTATTGAGTTTTGTCGGCAAGCTCGGTAACCCCGAACTGGGTGGCGTAGAGATTAATGATTTTATCAGCCGCCAGGCGCAGTATCGCAGGGCAGAAATTTCGGCCATGTACGATGTGCCGGAGTTTATCAGCAAGGCGCAGGATATTTATGGTTATCCGCATTTTGTAAATGACGTGGGCGGCAGTTTGTGTGAGCTGGATGAGCCGGGTGTTATTGATGTGTTGGCGCAACACACTCTGATTCTTTATATTCAGGTAACCGATCAGCAGGAAGAAAACAAATTAATATCACGTGCCCAGAGCGCACCCAAACCTTTATATTACCGGCCCGATTTTTTGCAGGAACAGCTGGCTATATATCTTAAAGACAATAAATTACAATTTGCTGCGCAAATGAACCCCGATGATTTTACACGCTGGGTATTTCCGCGATTGTTTCACTCGCGCATACCGCGCTACGAAAAAATTGCCGAGCAGGGCTACACCGTTACTTCACAGGAAGTAGCACAGGTCCGTGACGAAAAAGATTTTCTGTTATTGCTGGAAACAGCGATAGCACGGGAGGCATAAATGCCATTGGTTGCACATAATCGCTTGCCAACATTTGATCGCTTGCGTGCAGAAGGTGTGCGTGTATTGGCGCCGGATTTTGCCTTGCATCAAGATATTCGCGAGCTGCATATTGGTTTGTTGAATATGATGCCGGATACTGCACTGGAAGCCACTGAGCGACAATTTTTGCGCTTGATTGGCGAAAGTAATCCGATTGCACAATTTTATGTGCACCCGTTTACGCTGGACGAGCTGCCGCGTGGCGATGCCGCGCGGGAACACATCAATAAATATTACGAACCTTACAGTAAAATACGCGCCGAGGGTTTGGATGCATTGATTATTACCGGTGCCAATGTAGTGGGTTCGGAATTATCGAATCAGGCTTTTTGGCAGCCTTTAATTGAGGTGGCGGACTGGGCGCATCAATCGGTTACCTCAACCGTGTGTTCATGTTTGGCTACGCATGCTGTGTTGCAGTTTCGTTATAAGCAAAAACGTTTTCCGCAAACCTCTAAAAAATGGGGCGTATTTCCGCACTTTATCGAAGATAAATCACATCCATTGGTAATGGATATTAATACCCGTTTTGACGTGCCACATTCTCGCTGGAATACGGTGTCGCGTGAACAGTTTGATGTGGCCGGTTTGCGCGTGCTAGTGGAAAGTGACGATGGCTGCGTGCATTTGGCGACCAGTGCCGATGGTATACGCACCGTATTTTTTCAGGGACACCCGGAATACGACACGATTTCATTGCTGAAAGAATACAAGCGCGAAATCCGCGCATTTGTTAGCGGCCACCGCCAGGAGTATCCACCGTTTCCTGAAAATTATTTCGGTACATTTGAAAAAGCCGTGTGCAATGAACATCGATTGTTATTAACCGAAGCGATAAAAAACAAAAGCGTTTTGCCGGCGTTTCCGGAAGAATTGTTAAGTAACCGGGTGGATAACACCTGGCGCGATACTGCCGGTGGTGTGTTGGGCAACTGGATGGGTTTGATTTACCAGATCACACACAGTGATCGCCGCAAACCGTTTATGGATCATATCGATTCTAATGATCCGTTAAATCTTAAATGGAGTGGGGTGAAGAAATAAAGTCCGCGTAGGTCCGTATAGCCGTGCTTGAAATTATCAGTGTAGCGGCACATTCACATTCGGATTAGATGCGCCGTTTTGCAATTCATCGGCCGTGGCATCGCGTATGGCAATAATATTGATGCTGAAGTGGGCGGCTTTGCCGGCCAGAGGGTGGTTCCCATCGACGGTCAGTTTGCCGTTTTCGATTTTGGTAACAATGAAAGATTTGGCTTCGCCTTCGTCATTCATCATTTCCACCTGGGCGCCGATATGGTGAAATTGTGGCGGTACATTTTCAAGGTTATCGGTGAAGGTGAGCTCGGGATCATGTCCACCAAAGCCATCAGTCGGGGGTATCTTGACTTCAATTCTGTCACCGGCGCGGCTGCCTTCCAGTGCATGTTCAACCGATTCAATCAGCCCCATACTGCTGGCACCGTGTATATAGTTCACGGGCAAGTCGACCTGCTCAATGATATTGCCCTGGTCGTCGGCTATGGTGTAGGTGAACTGCACAACCTTGTTGCGCCGAATGCGTTGCTCTGACATGGGTTTTCCTCTATTTAGGGTGCACATTATAGTCGTTATGATCAATTCACCCAAATCAGGCGGGTTAATGTGCGCATAGCTGTCAGTTATACTTGCGTCATTCCTGTTTATAGAGAGAATCACTATGGAAGCATCATCCTGCAGTAAGGCCGAACCCTTTGCCCTGCAAGTGTTGGGTGACAGCATGATTCCCGAGTTTCAAAACGGGGTTGTGATTGTTATCGATCCCGAGGGCGTGATACGAGATGGCACCTATGTAGTGGCCGTGCACAATGACGAATTCACCTTTCGCCAGTACCGGCTATATCAAGGTAAACACTATCTGGCGCCACTGAATGATTTATACGAAACCGTGGAAATTCCGGGGCTGCAGGCGATTAAGGGTGTGGTGGTGCAGCAGGCGGGTAAGCGCCGCAAGGATCGCAAGTATTACTGATCGCTTGCTAAAGATTTAATGCAAAAGATAAAGACTAACGCAAATGCACGCAAATAAAAGATGAATGAACGCAAATATTTTTTTGTATGAATTTATTTTGGATCTGATAGCGCGTGTCTGAATTCAGTCATTACGGTCATCTATACATTTTTTGATGCTGTTACACATAATGGCTTACAGACTCATCCGGGGAGAGTCTCGGATTGCGTTTCACTGCATCCGGGCCACGACTTCTACAATTTCAGGATAAAGCGTTGGCCTGAGGGCCAGCCCACAAAAGCCACATATAATTTGCGTTCATTTGCGTTCATTTGCGTTTTCCTTTTCCTTCTTTCCGATTTTTTTAGCCGCCAGTAATATCACTTTAAACTTTCGGTTGTCGGCAATGGTTTCTATGTTTTTAAAATAATTAGCCGCCAGTTTTTCCAGCGCAATAAAACCGTTTACCACGAACAGTGCCTGGCCCGATTTTTCGAGCAAGCGTGCACTGGCGGCAAGAAACTGATCGGTCATGCCATGGGTGACATCAAAGCCTTTATGGAAGGGTGGATTGCATAATATGACATCGTAGCCTGGTGTCAGGCTGGCGCCGATGTTGTCGGCTATCACATCACCGTTAATCTTGAACTGTTC